>JAZSDB010000183.1:0-6527 GCA_045530975.1 Eubacteriales bacterium | reverse complement strand
TTTTATAATTATATGTTATAATGATATTTGTATCAATTTGCGGTCAGGAGGAAATATGTTCGGATATATACGTCCTGTTAAAGGCGAGCTTTATGTCAAGGACAGTGAATTTTACAAGGCAGTATATTGCGGATTATGCCGTTACGGCGGAAAGAACTATTCCCATCTGACACGTTGGCTGTTAAATTATGATTTTGTTTTATTGGCATTGCTTCGTATGTCGCTGAGCGACGAAAGCATTTGCATTGCGCAGAAGCGTTGCCCCTACAAAATAAAAAAATGCAACTGCGCCATTGCGGACAGCAGCTATGATTTTGTTTGTGCCGCATTTACCTTACTTACCTACGGAAAGCTTTTGGATGACATTCGTGATGAAAAGGGCTTAAAAAGTTTTTTTAAGAAATTGGCGAAGCCCATTTTCAAGAGAATGTGCAAAAAGGCAGACCGTTTTGAGGGCTTGCGGGAAATTGTTAACGAAGGCCTGAGCGCAACCCTTAAAGCCGAAGAGGATATGGTTACATCCGCAGACAGAGCCGCAGACGGTTTTGCCGTGATGATGAAAAGGATTGCCTCCTACGGTTTGGAAGGCAGCAAAAAGGCGGTTGCGGAAAACTGCGGTTATCACATCGGCAGATACATTTATCTGGCAGATGCCTACGACGATATTGAAAGCGACGAAAAAAGCGGGAATTACAACCCCTTGCTTCTATACTACGGCACTGTTGAAAAGGCAATGGAAAGCAAGAGCGCCATTGAGGAAACACTTTTTGACAGCTTGAATGCATTTTCCAACTATTATGCATTGATTGCCAAAAATCCTCTGACAGCCATTGACCGTTTATTATTTAACATAACAGAGCTGGGCGGAAGAAATGCCGTCGCCAGAATCAACGAAAGAAAATCAAAAAGGAAGAATAAAAAATGAACAATCCTTATGAAGTATTGGGTGTGCCCGAAAACGCATCCGATGAAGAAATCAAAAAAGCATACCGAAAGCTGGCCAAGCAGTATCATCCCGATAACTATAACGACAATCCCTTAAAGGATCTTGCCGCTGAAAAGATGAAGGAGGTCAACGAGGCCTACGATACCATTCAAAAAATGAGAGCAAGCGGTTACAGCAATGCTAACAGCAGCTCTGATTCCTACAGCGGAGAAACACCCTTCACCCGTGTGCGCCGTTTGATAAACAACGGCAGAATTAACGAGGCAGAGGTTATTCTGGGCGGTATGAGCAGCAGCGAAAGGAATGCGGAATGGCATTTCCTTATGGCCTTGGTATTCTATCAGAAGGGTTGGCTGCAGGATGCGAGAAATGAAATCAATGTTGCTTGCGGCATGGACCCTTACAACAACGAATACAGAGCTTTCCAGCAAAGAATGAGCGGCGGCTCCTACTCCAGCCCCTACTCCGGCAGAAACACAAATGCGGCCGGCTGTTCCACCTGCGACATTTGCCAAGCTATGATTTGCGCCGACTGCTGCTGTGAATGTATGGGCGGCGACTGCATTGCCTGCTGCTGATGAATATGAAGAAAAAATCGAGAAACATCGCCACATCGGGAATTTTAACAGCCCTGGCCACGGTCTGCCTGCTTTTGGGTTCTGTTTTTCAAACCCTTGATTTAAGTGTGGCGGCCATCGGCGGATTTATTGTTCTGGTGGCCATGATAGAAATGGGCCCCAAGTGGGCATTGGGAGTATATTTCACCACAGCAATTATCACGATGGTAATTCTCCCCTACAAAACCGCAGCACTTATATTTGCTTGCTTTACGGGCTTTTATCCCGTTTTGAAGAAGCCCCTGAATGACATCAAAAACATTGTTTTATCCTACATAGCAAGGATAGCGGTATTCAATCTCTTCATGACATTGGCCATTTATGTGGGTTTGAATTTTCTTAACATCGAGGAAGATTTCTTTGTGTTCGGAATAATTGTGTACATTTTGGCAAATATCACCTTTATTGTTTACGATTACGCCATGGAACGTTTTGTTTTTCTTTACAATTCCAGGTTGAGAGGTCTGTTTTTCAGCAGACGATAGTTGACAAAATCACTCACCCGTGATATAATTATATGATACTTTTTCGGAGGTACTCTGATGATTAAGAGCATGACCGGTTACGGACGTCATCGTGAAATGATAGGCGACCGTGACATTATGTGCGAAGTAAAATCGGTGAACAGCCGTTACCTTGACACAAACATTAAATTAGCACGTTCCTACAGTGCTTTGGAGGATACCGTTAAGCAGTATGCCGCAAGCAGAGTTTCGAGAGGCAAGATGGATATTTACATTTCCATCGAAAACATCGCCGGAAACGACCACGGACTTGCTGTTAACGAAGAATTTTTGGCGAGCTATGTTTCACTTCTCCGTGACATCAAGGAGAGATATTCTTTAGGCGGAGATGTTACCATACAAACCGTTGCGTGCAGATCCGAGGTATTTACCCAGACACGCCCCGATGAGGATCTCGAAAAAATCGGCGAGGCCCTTATTGCCGTTATGGAAAAGGCCTTTGATAATTTCACCGCAATGCGTGAGGCAGAGGGTGAAAAGCTGGCAAGCGATCTCCTTTCTCATCTCGCTGTTTTGGAAGACATTCGCAATGCCATTGTTGAAAGAGCTCCTTTATCGGTAAAGGAAAACAACGAAAAGATGAAGGCGAGAGTGAGAGAGCTTCTCGACGGCGTGGAATATGATGAAGCAAGATTGCTTACAGAATGCGCTATCTTTGCAGACAAGGCAGACATAAGCGAAGAGCTTGCAAGACTTGCCTCCCACTTCTCTCAATTCAAGAAAATATTGAAGGAATCCGTTCCCGTGGGCAGAAAGCTCGATTTCCTTGTGCAGGAAATGAACCGTGAGGTTAACACCATCGGCTCCAAGTGCAATGACAGGGATATTGCCCAGGCGGTTATTGAAGCTAAGAGCTATGTGGAGAAAATCCGCGAACAGATACAGAACATCGAATAGGAGGCATACACAATGAAGCTTATCGATGTAGGGTTTAACAACTATGTAAACCAAGACAGAATCGTTTCTATTGTTTCTCCCGAATCCCTGCCCATCAGACGACTGGTGCAGGATGCAAAAAACGTAGGACGTTTGATAGACGTAAGCTGCGGAAAGAAAACCAAAACCGTTATTATTACCGACAGCGACCATGTTATTTGCTCCGCAGAGGAGCCCGAAACAATTGCAAAAACACTGGAATAAATATCAACTATACATTTAAGAGGTAATTTGAATTATGATGCTTCATCCCAACGTACAGGATCTCACAAACGAAAAGGTTAACCGTTACAGCTTGGTTATCGCCACCGCAAAGTGCGCCCGTCACATTATCGACAAGGCGAACGAGGAAAAGGAGCTTGAAGAACAGTTCAAGACAGAGGGTGACCGTTTCTCCAAGGATAACAAGGAACCCGATATTCTTCTTACCGAAAAGCCGGTTTCTATTGCCGTACAGAAATTATACGACGGCGAATATAGCATAGTAACCGAATAATATAATGAACAAAGCGTATGCCTTCGTACACATAACAGATGTTCCCTACGGCATTGACAGACAGTACAGCTATTATCTGCCTTATGAGCTCAGGGACGAAATAAAGATTGGTTCGGTGGTAGTAGTACCCTTTGGCAACAGCAACAAGCGTGTGAGCGCTGTGGTTGTTGGTTTTGCCGAGGAATCCGATTATCCTCACGTAAAATCCATCGATAGTATTATGCACTATCCCTTTGAGGTTCCCGAGGATCTTATTCGCACGTGTACCTTTATGAAGGAACGCTTTTTTTGCACATTCGGTACCGCTTTCAGAACCGTTATTCCGCCGGGAGTGAATCTTACCAGCGAAACGGTTTACACTCTTGTGGAGGGGCGTGACCTTTCCAAGCTCAATCCCGCCGCCGAGGTATTGATTGATACCATTACCATTAAGAAAATTCAGTCCGAAAGATTGCTGGTAAATGAGTATGGCGAGGATTGCAAAAAGCTTTTAAACGCGCTTTGCAAAAGCGGTATTTTAAACCGTGAAACCCGTGTGCCCGAAAAGCTTAACGAAAAAAACCTTTTCACATACAGCTTGACCGTTTCCATCGAGGAGGCGGAGGTGCTTGCCGAGGGTGGAGAGGGTTTATCGGAAAAGCAGAGGGGGTTAATTTCCCTGCTTATACACTACCCTGCCGCAACAATGCGAGAAATAGAGGAGCTTGGTAATTTTTCTCCCGCCATTGTTTCCGCCTTGGTGAAAAAGGGTTTGGTAGAAAAGCGAGAAACCGCTGTTTTCAGAGAAGCTTATTCCTTTGAAAATGTGGCTCCCGAGGGAGAATACACTCTTTCCTACGATCAAAAAAATGCGGTTGAAGGACTTACCGCTTTAGCAGACAGCAGAGAGCCGAAGGCGGCTTTGCTTTTCGGTGTTACGGGAAGCGGGAAAACCAGAGTTATCATAGAAACGGCAAAGGCCGTGATAAAATCGGGACGTCAGGTTATCGTGCTTGTGCCCGAAATCGGATTGACCTCTCAGGCGGTAAAGGCGTATGCCGCCGCGTTTGGCAGCAGGTTGGCCGTTGTTCATTCCATGCTGTCTGTGGGTGAGCGGACCGATGCTTACAGAAAAATCCTCGCAGGCGACATTGACATTGTTTTAGGCACTAGAAGCGCCATCTTTTCACCTTGCATTAATTTGGGTATGATTGCCATCGATGAAGAGCAGGCGCACACCTATAAGAGCGAAATGCAACCCAAATACAATGCAATTGACATTGCACGATTCAGATGTACCGAAAGCAAGGCATTAATGCTGTTGGCTTCCGCAACTCCCTCCATAGAAACCTTTTACAAAGCGGAAAAGGGCATTTATTCCCTGTTTACCCTTGAAAACCGCTTTGGAGCAGCAGAGCTTCCCGAGGTTATTTTGGATGACCTGCGAGATGACCCTTCGCTGATCACCGAAAACCTCATAGGCAGGAATCTGACAAAAGAAATGCTTGCCGCCACCGAAAAAGGACAGCAGGTTTTACTTTTTGTCAATCGCAGAGGATACAATTCCCACATTTCCTGCAAAGAGTGTGGATATGTATTCACCTGCCCCAATTGCTCGGTTTCGCTTACACATCACACCTATGAAGGAATATTCAAGGGACAAAAGCGTTTATCCTGCCACTATTGCGGATATACCACCGCACAACCCCAAAGATGCATTGCCTGCGGCAGTGATAAAATAGGTTATTCGGGCTTTGGCACACAAAAGCTTCACGATGAAATTCAAAGAGATTTTCCCCAGTTGAGGGTTACGAGGATGGATTCCGACACCACCTCCGGAAAATTCTCCCACGATAAAATTATAGATTCCTTCGCCAAGGGAGAAAACGATGTTCTGATAGGCACACAGATGATTTCCAAGGGGCTTGATTTCCCAAAGGTTTCGCTGGCAGGTGCCGTTTCCATTGATAATGCATTGTATATGGACGATTTCAGGGCATCGGAACGAACCTTTGCATTGATCACCCAGCTGGTGGGCCGCGCAGGGCGGTCGGGAGCAGGCGGAAAGGCCATTTTACAGACCTACAATCCCGACAACGAGGTTTTGAACCTTGCGGCAAAGCAGGATTACAGAAGCTTTTACGAAAGTGAAATAAAGCTTCGCCGTGCAGTTCTCTTCCCTCCATTCTGTTCTATGGCAGTTTTTGGATTTTCTTCTGCCGACGAGGGCGATTGTGAAAAATTCGCAAGAAGATTCGACACAATGCTTTTAACACTTTACGATAAAAAATATACAGATCTGAAAATTTTCAAATTCGGCCCCTTTAAGGGCGGAATTTACAAGGTGATGGGCAAGTTCCGTCAACGTATTATTATTAAATACAAGGACAACGCCAGAACTCGTATGTTCTTTAACGAGCTTCTTATCGAAGGGCTTGCAAGCTGTCCCAAAAACGTCAAGCTTGATCTTGACATCAATCCCAGTATTGTATAGGAGTTTTAATTATGGCTATTTTAAATATTCTTAAAGAAGGGGACTCTACCCTTCGCAAAAAATCCCGTGCCGTTGAAGAAATATCTCCAAGAATATGGAGATTGCTTGATGATATGCACGAAACCCTTGCAAAGGCCGAGGGCGTAGGTCTTGCCGCACCTCAGGTGGGCGTCTTGAGAAGAATTGTTATCGTAGAGATTGATGACAAGAAATACGAAATGATCAATCCCGAAATTATAGAAACCCGCGGCAAGCAGGATGAAATCGAGGCCTGTCTTTCGGTACCCGAAACCTTTGGCAGGGTGATTCGTCCCGCCTATGTAAAGGTACGTGCCACCGACAGACACGGCAAGGTTTTCGAAGCAGAAGGCGAAGGACTGATGGCTCGTTGCTTCTGCCACGAAATAGACCATCTTGACGGCATTTTATATATTGATACAGCCGGAAAAAGCGCATCGCCGCCGGCTGCGGTATGAAGATCGAGGAGGTCAACCGTCTGCTCAAGCAGTTTGACCAGACCCAGCGGATGATGAAG
>JAZSDB010000014.1:0-3150 GCA_045530975.1 Eubacteriales bacterium | reverse complement strand
GATATCAGTGATGAAAGCGGATATATTGCCGCACTTGGTAAAGAAGCGGCTGCAAAAGCTATCAATGACGCCAAAAAGAGCGTTGCCGAAAAGGAACGTGACGGTGCTATCGGTGAAGCAAATGCGAAAATGGATGAGCGTGTAAACGTATCCAAGGCAGATGCAGAAGCAATTCAGGGTGAAAACCTTGCAAAGACCGAAATCGCAATGTCCAACGCCGCTTTACGTGAAAAGCAGGCAGAGGCAATGAGAATTGCAACCGCCGCAGAAAAAATCCAGGCCGCTAAAGCTCTTGAAGAGGCATACGCCGCAGAAAAGGAAGCCGAACAGGCACGTTCTGCGAGAGAAAAGGCAACTCTGGAAGCCGACGTTATCGTTCAGACCGAAATCCAGAAGCGTCAGATCGAGCTTGAAGCAGAGGCCGAAGCAGAAAAAATCAGACGTAAGGCAAAGGGTGAAGCAGATGCTATCTTTGCAAAAATGGAAGCTGAAGCACGTGGTATGGAAGAAATCCTCCGCAAGCAGGCCGCAGGTTTTGCAGAAATCGTTAAATCTGCCAACGGCGATGCAGATGCCGCACTTAAGCTCCTTATAGCCGACAAGCTGGAAGATCTTATGAAGATTCAGGTAGAAGCTATCAAGAACATCAAGATCGACAAGGTTACTGTTTGGGACAGCGGCAACGGCGGAGCAGACGGAAAAACCTCTACCGCAAACTTTCTTTCCGGCCTTATGAAGAGTGTACCTCCCCTTGAAGAGGTATTTGCGCTGAGCGGTCTATCCCTTCCCGAATATCTCGGCAAAAAGAAGGCCGAAGCCGAAGCAGAGGAACCGGTAGAACAGCTTGACGCCGAAATCATTAACGGCGAAGACGAATAAACACACCTTGAAAACAACAATAGCCCCTTCGGTTTTTGAAGGGGCTATTATGCTATCAAGGGAGCGGTTCGATTAACAACATTTAAGCGATTTCTTATGCACATTTTCTGTTCAAACATTATTAACATTACACATTGATTTTTGACAGATTTCGGTATATAATATCTTATCACTTAAGGAGAGGTCATAATGGCTATAAAAATACTTAAAAAAATAGGAATGGGACTTATTTATTACCTGATCGGCACCTTATTTTCCACAGTATTTGATATGTTTGGAATAACACTTGGAAGAAGCTATTTCTCAGCATTTATACATGCCGTTGCTCTGGGTGCGATTATTTGCGCTATTTCGCGTTATTTACGAATTGCCAAGCTGAAAAAGGAACACAAGGGCGACCAATCCCAAGAAAAGGTTATCTTTAACGGCGATTTGAAAGCCAAGGTTAAATATATTCTCGGCACGGTAGATTTTAAAATTGAAGCAGCTTTATGCTTTATAGCCACCTTTTTGATATTTGTGGTACGGCTTTTAAAGCTGGTAGCACCTTTGGGCTACGCCAATGTCTTTTCCGACCCGATCAACATCTTGCTGCTGGTGGCGGTAATGACGGTAATTCCTGCATTTATGCTGCTTGTCGATATGTATGCCTGGGTAATGGCATACAACCGTTGCTACAAGAGGAGGGAATATTGATATGCTTACCCTAAGTGAAGCGAGAAAAAGGCAGAGAAAAAAGCAGAATAGCGTATTGGCCATATTCATTACTGCCACCGTTATTATCGCTTTGGCATCCTATCTTGTCTTTTCAGCCATCGAAATTAACGATGAATCCGCAAAATATTATTCTCTCTATTATTTGGTGCCCTTGGTTTTATGGGGAATGGTTATCGCAAAAAGCGGAATAACCACCTTCTTCCTGCCAAAGGAATTTGAGGGAGAATTGATTAAAATTGAAATATACCGTGCCGAGGAGCGAAAAACCAAAAGCGGCGGCTTTGATGCCTTGCAGGACAAAAGCTTTGAGGCCGAGGTTATGGTTAAGGGCGACAACGGCAAGGTTATACTGCGCACCTTCCCCAACGGAGATGCCACCTCCAATCTGCGTGAGGGTGACAGGATTGCATTATTGAGATTTGTAAACGAGCCCGTAGTGATTATGGGTGCTTATTGGAAAACTCAGTTCAACAGCAACAAGGAGCATGTATGACTTTAAGCGAAGCGAAAATAAAGCAAAAGGAGCGGGAGAGAAAGGCGATAATTTCCTTCTCGTTATCCCTGCTGTTTATTGCCATAGGTTCATTTTTGCTGTTTTATTTTACAGAAATACTTACAATTTCCTCTATATTTTACCTTTTTCCCGTGGCTTTGATTGCTTTGGCGGTGAAGAAAACAAGGATTTACAAATTCTTGGAGCCCAAGGAATTTATCGGAAATGTGGTACGAATGGACGTATATCCCGTTAAAGTAGGTAAAATCCACGGTGATGACACCTATGAGCAGACCTGGGGAGAGGCCCTTGAGGTCAGCTTGATTGTAGACAACGGCAGGAAAACCAAATCGGTTGCCGTATATGCCGCAAAAGAAACCTGGTATCTTGCGGAAGGCAAAAAAGTAGCAGTGCTACGATTTATATATTACCCCATTATTATAGAAAACTAAGGTTTATCACTATGCAAAACATTATCGAGATCAGAAATTTAAAAAAGTATTACGGTGACATCAAAGCGGTTGACGACATAAGCTTTGATGTACGTGAGGGCGAGTTGTTTGCCTTTTTGGGACAAAACGGAGCAGGCAAAAGCACCACTATTTCGGTTATATGCGGACGTTTGCTGAAGGATGGCGGCTCGGTTACCATTAACGGCAAAAATGCCGACAAAGAGGCCGATTCCATAAAAAGCGACATCGGTGTGGTTTTTCAAAGCTCGGTGTTGGACAAATCCCTTACCGTAAAGGATAATTTGCGCAGCAGAGGCGCTTTATACGGCATATACGGAAAGAAAATGGACCAGCGTATTGCCCAATTGAACGAGCTTTTAGACCTGGATGCCATTTTAAACCGTACACTCGGCAAGCTTTCGGGCGGTCAAAAGCGCAGAATAGACATAGCCAGAGCACTTGTGCACAATCCAAAGATTTTAATTCTCGATGATCCCACAACGGGACTTGACCCCCAAACAAGAAACACCGTTTGGAGCGTGGTACAAAAGCTTCAAAAGGAATGCGGAATGACGGTTTTCCTCACCACCCACTATATGGAGGAGGCGG
>JAZSDB010000086.1:0-1536 GCA_045530975.1 Eubacteriales bacterium | reverse complement strand
CTTACTATTATAATCTCCGTATTGGCCGGAGTAGGGGCAATGCTGGTTATCGCAGTTTTGGTGAAGTGGCTGATGGGTTTACAGGATGACGGCACTGAAAACATTAAAAACGCTTTGGGCGTAAGCGGTACCTGTTATATGAGAATACCTCCCGCAAGAAGCGGTAAAGGCAAGGTTAACGTTATTATCCAAGGCAAGCTTTGCGAAAAGGACGCCGTTACCGACGAAGAAACCATTATCAACCGCGAAGAGGAAATTACCGTAATAGGTATTTCCGGCGAAGAAACCCTGATAGTAAAAAGAAAACACAAAAGATAGGTTAAGAGGTCGAAATGCTTACCGAAAAAGAAGCCGAAAAGCTGCAAAAGAAAAGAGAATCAAATTCAATTATCGGATTTTTGACAGCTTTCACCATTATAGGTATACTTACGTCGATAATGTTCGGGTATAATGAGGTTCTCGAAATGAGCAGCTTTTACTGCATACCGCCTGCGGTTGCATTGGGCATTGCCATTAAGGTCAGTGGAATTTATCGGTTTCTATCCCCAAAGAAATTCAGCGGCGAAGTAGTGCATGTTCACATTTACAGCATTCGTGAACGGCGCAGAAAGGGCATAAACTGGGGAACCGGTGCGGGCTCCATGCCAAGAAGCACAGAAGCCGAAATAATTGTTCAAAGCAATGACGGCAAATCGAAAATCTTAACAGTTAAAGATCAAGACACGGTAAAAAGACTATCCATGGGTGACAAGGTTATTGTTTACAGGTTTTTAGACACTCCCGTAATTACCGAGGATCTTGGCAAAGAACGCTCTTATTAATTAAAAAAATATACATAAAAGGAGACTATTATGGGAACCAACACAATTATTTTAGTAGCAGTTTTGGGTATTTTACTGTTTTCTCTCATACTGTGGTTCTTCTCCAGGTACAAGAAATGTCCCTCGGATAAGATCATGGTTATCTACGGTAAAGTAGGCAAAAACAAGGATGGCAGCTCCAGATCGGCAAAATGTATTCACGGTGGTGCCGCATTTATCGTACCTGTTATTCAGGCATACGAATTTTTGGATCTGACTCCCCTTTCCATCCCCGTTGATCTTAAAAATGCACTTTCCAGACAGAACATCCGTATCGACGTTCCTTCCCGTTTCACCGTTGGTATCTCCACCGAGCCCGGTGTTATGCAAAATGCCGCAGAAAGACTTCTCGGCTTGCAGTTGGCGGAAATTCAGGAGCTGGCAAAGGATATTATCTTCGGTCAGTTACGTTTGATTATCGCCACAATGGATATCGAAGAGCTGAACACCGACAGAGATAAGTTCCTCGAAGCGGTTAGCCGTAACGTAGAGGTTGAACTGAAGAAGATCGGTTTACGTCTTATCAACGTTAATATGACCGACATCAGCGATGAAAGCGGATATATCGCCGCTCTCGGTAAGGAAGCAGGCGCAAAGGCAATCAACGATGCAAAGAAGAGCGTTGCCGAAAAGGAACGTGACGGTGCTATCGGTGAAGCAAATGCGAAAATGGATG
>JAZSDB010000136.1:0-5363 GCA_045530975.1 Eubacteriales bacterium | reverse complement strand
CGTAGCAATTTCTGAAGGAGTCGCCTTCGTATGTATATCCTGCAAATCCGCCAAAGCAGCTTACTGCATAAACATCCACGGCAGCATAGCAGTTTATAATGTCATTGTATCCGCAGCAGTCGGATGCACCTAAAAATCCACCTACATTCTCTGTGCCGGTTACAGAACCTTCAACAGACACGTTTTTGAAGAGGTTTTCTTCATCCACAGCACCGACAACACCGCCGACAGCGTCACCGTTGGAGACATATATATCAACAACTGCGGAACTGTTTTCTATTTTTCCGTAATCCTCGATATAGCCGACAATGCCGCCGACGCAATAAGCTTCTTCTTCGTTTCTTACGTCAATGGAGGTTACGGCCGTACAGTTGTTCATAAAGAATTTGTCATAGCAGTAGCCCACGTAGCCGCCTATATAGCCGGCATCATAATCTGCCAAAAGGTCAACTTCAAGGGTGCAGTTTTCAAAGGAAACCATTCCGACATCGCCCGCAAATGCTCCTATATCCTCGCTGAACTCATAGCAAAGATAAAATGAGCCCGATGCATCACAATCTGTAAAACGCGCGGCATAAGTATACGCTACATAAGCGGCTAAGTCGCTGCTGTTGTAGAAAGCATCCTCACCGGATTCTATATAAAATCCTGCGTCGAGATCATTTACAACGCATTCGTACCGCACATCTCCGAAAAGGGGACCGCCGATGCCTGAAACGGTACAGCCGTTTCCGTTTACGACCAAAACATCGTATTCGGGATAAGGTAAAATTTCATGCTGGAGATCAATGTCATTTTTAAAGTTTAAGGTTACACGCTTATTCTCAAATTCTGCCAAATAAGCTCTTTCGGTTATATCGATAAAATCTTCGGCGGTGTATATTTCGTATACAACGGTTTCCGCTTCGTAAACGGTAAGGGTCAGATTTGTGTAGCCGCCGCTGTAGTACGTACCGTTATAGTAGCATTCGCCGTATATATCCAAGCCATAGATTCCGCTTTTTTCGGGAGTAAAGGCCATTTTTATTTTTGCGGCATCAAAGCTGCTGTTGTAGTCGCTGCATATTAAGTCTTCGTAATAATTGTCGGAAAACTCGGCCGGGAACAATCCCACGGAAATGGTGTTATTAGCGCCGTCAACGGAAGAAAGCTCAGCTGAAATGAAGTAGGTTTTGCCTGCGGTCAGATTTACGGCACGGTATATGTCTTCACCGTTTTCCGGCAGATACATATTGTAGACCGTGCCTACGTTTATCTTTGTAAAATCTGCCGCATCGTATGTTATTGCAGATGCAGACAGGGGAATCATGCTGAATGCGAGCACCAGCACGAGCATGATACTTAAAAGCTTTTTCATAAAAATCCTCTTTTCCTTTTTTATTTATCGCTCATTGCCAACAGAAACCTTGACCGAAGCGATGTTTTGTGTTACAATACAGGTTACAATTAAGAGAGGATTGCTCTTTCAACCCTTTCAAAGCAATATAACTGTACTGTTCACGTTGTTATTATAGCACGGATAAATCAAAAAGTCCCCACACTTTCGCAAAAAAATGGGGTAGGAAAACCGATTTTTTTCGTCCCACCCCTCTGAAAAGTGTGGGAAAAAGTGTGGGAAATCCCCAAAAACCACATTTTTGCAGGTAAAAAGCGCGATAAAAAATTCCGCACCCTCGGTTAATCATAAAAACGCCTTTTGAGGAGCATATAAAATGAAAAAATATCTTGCGGGGATTTTATTGTCCGCAACACCGCTCCTGCTGACGGGCTGCGGTGCCATCGGGGAAAAAACCTCCAGCATATCTGTAATTTATTTGTCAGCGGCGATAATCTCGCTGGTGCTTTTGGCTGCATATTTTCTGTCCGCACATAAAAAGAGCGTTTGGTATATCCTTTTGTTTGCATCCGTTACGGTAGTGGATTTCGGTTATTATGCCCTTTCGGTTTCACAAACCTTATCTGCGGCACTTATGGCAAACCGAGTTGCCTATCTCGGCTCGGTTTTTCTCCCCTTTGCCATGCTTATGATAATACTGAATGTGCTCAACGTAAAATATAAAAAATATATTCCCATACTGCTCACAGCACTGGGATTGGCGGTGTTTACCGTTGCGGCAAGCCCCGGATATTGGGATATATATTATAAAGAAGTTTCGCTTATTACCGATAACGGTGTTACCGTCTTGGAAAAGGTTTATGGCCAATGGCACAGTCTTTATCTCTTTTATCTTCTTGCTTATTTTTCCGCAATGATTGTGGCGGCAGTTTACGCTACGGTAAAAAGAAAAAGCTATTCTGTGGGCACTGCGGTCATTTTGAACATTGCCGTATTTGTCAATTTGGGTGTATGGCTTATCGAACAGCTTGTGCGCATCGATTTTGAGGTGCTTTCGCTTTCTTATATTATCAGCGAAATGTTCCTTCTGGGGCTTAATATTATGCTCCAGGAGGAAGAAAAGCGTACTCAGGCACAGCAAATCTCCGAGAGCAATCGCGAGGAGCGGACGGAAGAACCCCTCGCTGTTACCGAAGCGCAAAGAAAACTGCTTTTATCGGGCATATCACATCTCACTCCCACCGAAAGATCTATTTTCGAGCATTATATCGGGGGTAAAAGCGGAAAAGATGTGGCGGTTTTGATGAACATTACCGACAATACCTTGAAGTACCACAATAAAAACATTTACAGCAAGCTGGGGGTTTCCTCCCGTAAACAGATGCTGGAAATATATAATCAAATTCAACAGGAAGATTAAACTTAAAAAGCTGTCTCGGACTATGCCGGGACAGCTTTCTTTATTTCCTTTTGAATTTTTTGGCGATTCTTTTCAACAAAGCCGAAAAGTCGTTTCCGAAAAGGTGGCGGATGACATAAACGGCGATAATGAATATTAAGACAAAGAAAGCTCTTTGCAATATTATAAGTACCCCCTCGGGTATAATATCTCCCCAGGTTGAGAGATAGTCGTGGCTGTCCATCCAGGCGGAGAAAACCGCAAATACCGAAATAATTGCCAGCGCTGTGTTGGTGCGCTTTGCCTCGGTGCGGTCGGCAATATCGCTTTTGGTATCGAAAACCAACTTTAATTGCTCTTGATTGCGGTTAAGATACTCCAGCTGTTCGCTTATTCGGAATGCTTTTCTGAGCATATTTATGGATTTTTGGGAGGTAGGGTAGTTTACCTGTATGTCCCAGAATTCTATGGTTTTGGAATAATCGTCGTAAATGCCGTCAACCTGCTTTAAAAAATCTACGGGATTTTTAAAATCCTCCGATGTGAAGAGGGCGTTGGTTGCTCGGTCGGCAATGTGTATTGCCGCTTCCTCCATAAGGATAAGCTCTATATAGAACAGTGCTATGGATTCCTCGTTGAAGCGGGAAAGAATATCGCATTTCAGGTCGGGACTGAATTGCAGAAGCGAATTGGTATAGGCACAGACAAAACCGCGGTCATATTGTCCCATTCCGTACTCGGAGGTGACTGCATCTATAATTTCTTTATCTATAATATGGCCGAAATCCTCACCGTCGGGATAAATGGTTTCTGCGGCGAGCATGGAGGCCAGTTGGTTTTCCGTAAGGCAATCTCTGTTTTGCGGAATTGTGGCAAAAATCTTTGGCGTGCCGCGTTTTACTATGCCGTAATGCTTGTTCAGGTAATCGTAAATATTAATCCAGCTACCGTCATCGCAAACCAAAAGCTGGTTGCGTATGATGTTATCCATATAATGGCTTATCAGGAATGGTGTGGAGAGGGAATACCAGGTAATAACACCGCATCGGCTTTTCTTATCGAGAGAAATGTAAAGGTCGATATAGGCGGCCTCGCCTACCGAATCGGGAGAGCTTTCGTAATTGTCTATGTTTATCTCTTCCAAAATTTTCGCGCTCAGCTTTCCCAAATACAATCTTTGAATACGGGTTTTTAAGCTGGAGGTATCATCGGCGCTTTGGGAATGGGATGGGATACCCATTTCGTATTTTGTGCGGAAGTCAAGAAGATGCAAAAGCTGTTCTGCCTTGTAATCCTTGTGCTTGGGGGAACGAACGATCCTTTCCGCATCCTCATACTGTACCGGTACCGAAACGTAGGTGTCGGGTATAACGCTCCATTCCTGCTTGCGGGCGGGAAGCATATTCTTAAGCACTTCATTTTCCAGACGGGGGTTTTGGTATGGCGTGTTCAGTACATAGTATACAACATCGCCACGGATAACCTCTTCGTTTTGCGATAGGTTGATATACCTCTGGAAGGTCAGCAAATTGCTGTAATCTACCTCTGCAACAACTGCTGCGGATACCGAATTTTCAAGGGGAACAAAAAATCCTTCGCCGTCCTGTTCTGTTACGGAAACATCCAAAAGACAGTGACATTCCTTTTGTACAGTGTAAGAAATTTTTGCCTTGGCAAGAATTGACTCGTCGGGTACGGCCAAAAGAATCTTATTGCCGAAATCAAGCGAAACGGGGGTGCCTGCCTTTCTTGAAATGAAGTAATAATCCTTATCTATTTCTTCTGTTTCAAAGCCCCGCTTTTTATAAATTTCCAAGGACGCCTCGTTTGAAACATCACTGCAAATATTGTAATTTCCGCAAAGAAGCTTATCCATAAGCAGGGAAGCCAGACCCATACGGCGGTACCTTGGGTCTATGGCTACCGAAAGGCAGAAAATGCAATTGTCTTCCAATGCTTCGATTTTTTTGTGTATTTTTTCGTAATAGGGCAGATGGGAATCCAGCTGTGCTTTTGCACCAAAGGTGCTGTAAAATACATCGCTGTGTTCTTTTTTTACAGCAAAATAATCGAAGCAGAGCATAAATCCGATAAGGGCTTTGCCTTCAACCAAGCCGTGACATATTCCGTGCTCAAGATGAAACATTACATTGCTGCCGAATTGGCTTTTCATTTCGTCCTTACGGGTGGCTTTGTTCGGAAAAAGCTTTTCGTAAAAGGGATCGTCATTGAAGCACAGACAAAAAAGCTCCATTACTTCCTCAAAATCGGCATTGCTTAATCGCTTCAGCTCCATTTTTTACCTCCGCCGTGCAGAATTAAACTTCTCTGTTTGCAATTGTAGCATAAAGATAAGCATAATTCAATAATAACTTAAAAGGGAAAAGATGTTGCAAAATTGTGAAATGTGTGATATAATAGGCCGATTTTTGTGTTTCAGGAGATTTTTATGAACGAAAAACGCAGTAACTTTACCGGAAAGATCGGTTTTGTGCTTGCTGCAGCGGGCTCTGCTGTCGGCTTGGGCAACATCTGGCGCTTTCCGTATCTTGCCGCAAAATACGGCGGCGGTATATTTTTGTTGGTTTATCTGGTTTTGTCGGTGACCTTTGGCTTTTCTTTGATGTG
>JAZSDB010000168.1:0-4413 GCA_045530975.1 Eubacteriales bacterium | reverse complement strand
CTATTTTGAAACGCGGTACACCAAAGAACAGATTTACAATTCCTCACCGCGATATCGAATCCTCGATTACGCTTTTTTTAATCCGCGTTGTATTTATGTGAAAATTTGTTGCCCTATCTCCGCGATATCGAATCTTTTTTCGAGTCTGCGTTGCAGTATGGTGAAAATTTCTTTCCCTTTCACCGCAAAACCCAATGAAAAACTATGCGCTTTTCATCGAGAGCGAAGCTCTTTCTCTCTTTCCGCCTGCGGCTTGCGGAGGTAAACGGGGGCAAGCTTTTCGTTGGTGACTGCCTTGCCCGACACAAAAATGTCGTAACCGCACAGCGCCACCGACAAAGCATTCTGGTCACGGCAAACCTCGGAGGAGGGAATTACATTCTCCATCCCCTCACAAAGAGAGATGAATTTATCCCTGCCGTCACCGCAAATAACCACCTCGGGCAGGGAAGCAATCATCGCCTTGATTTCCTCAAAGCTCAATGGGCTGTCCTCGGTAACACGCTGACCGTCCTTGAAAAGTGCGGTATAAAACTGGTCCCTGCGGGCATCCATCACGGGACAAACATAACCTCTGCCCACATTTCTCGCCATTGCCTCCAATGCCGAAACCGCCGCACAGGGCTTGTTTTCCGCAAAGGCCAAGCCCTTTACCGTAGCGGCACCGATGCGAACCCCCGTAAAGGAGCCGGGGCCTGCGCTGACGGCAAAAAGGTCCACATCCTTGATGTCTGCGCCGTATTGCTTCAATGCGTTTTCCAGAAGAGGAAGCAGTATTTCGCTGTGGGTGAGCTTGTTTTTAACGGTAAATAAGCTGTATGTGCCCAGCTTTCCGTCATTTATTTCCGCAATGGCGGCCGATGCCGTCACCGCTGTGCTGTCCAATGCCGCAATCAGCATACCGTAAATCTCCTCTCGGTTTCGCTTAAAATCTCTATTTTTACCTTAACGGCATTTTCGGGAACAGAATCCTCGAAAAGCTCGGTCCATTCGGTAATAACTATTCCGCCCTGACTGCCGTAATCGTAAAATCCGGTGGAATAAAGGTCGTCCTCGTCGGTAAGACGGTAAAGGTCGAAATGATAAATATCCAGCTTGTCGCCCTTGTATTCATTGACAATGGCAAAGGTGGGGGAGTGAACCAAATCCAAACATTCCGGCGCCAATGCCTTCACCAGACCCCTTACAAAGGCGGTTTTTCCTGCGCCCATACCGCCGTACAAGGCCAAAAACCCACCCTTTTCAAGGTTATTCGCTATTTCCGATGCGATTTTTTCGGTATCCTCCAAGGATTTGGAAATATATACTTTCATTTGCCTGTCCTAAATGCATTTAATAATAATGTTTTTCTTTTCGGGGGGAATATCGCTTATGGTAACCGCCTTGAAGAGATATTCCATACCCATCTGAGCACGGTCGAGATTTTTGGCCTGCAGGGTTGCCAGCGCCTCGCCCTCCTCGATTCTGTCACCGATGCGCTTGTTCAGAATAATTCCTGCGCTGTGGTCGATGGCGGCACCCATTGTTTCACGTCCCGCACCCAATACAAAGGCGGCCCTGCCAACCTCCATGGCGTCTATGCGGGAAATATATCCGCTGCGGTCGGAAACAAGCATTGCCGTAACATTGCTTTCCTCGAAAAGGGATGTATCGTAAATATATCTGCTGTCACCGCCCAGACGCTCTACCAGCTCGGCCAGCTTTTTCAGTGCGCTTCCGTCGTACAGAGTGTCCTCAACAAGGGAAACACACTCCTCGTAATCCGCCGCATTGGCGGCATAAAGCATATTTGCGGCCACGGTAATGCAAAGCTCGGTCAGCTGCTCGTCGCCCTTGCCCTCAAGCACACGTATTGCCTCGATAAGCTCCACACTGTTGCCTACCGCACAGCCAAGGGGAGCGCTCATATCGGTAATCAATGCCACCGTCTTGCGGTTGGCACGGGCGCCGATGCGCACCATCAGTCTTGCCAGCTCCTCGGCATCGTGAACCGTCTTGCAGAAGGCACCGCTGCCGCATTTTATATCAAGCACTATACACTCGTTGCCCGAGGCGATCTTCTTGCTCATAACGCTGGCGGCAATGAGGGGAATGGAGCTGTCGGTGCAGGTAACATCACGTAATGCCGAAAGCTTACCGTCGGCAGGGGCAAGCCGTCTGCTCTGACCTGCAATGCAGAACCCGATTTCCGAAACAATCTGCTCGAACCGCTCTGCGCTGATCTCGGTGGAAACACCTGTGCAGGATTCCAGCTTGTCCAGCGTTCCGCCGGTAAAGCCAAGACCTCTGCCTGCCATTTTGGGCACATAAATACCCTTGTTGGTGGCGGCAACCATAGGCCCCACGATAAGCGAAACCTTGTCGCCCACACCGCCCGTGCTGTGCTTATCCACCTTTTTGCCCTTGATTTTGGGCATATCGGCAATCTCACCGCTGTCGGTCAGGCATTCGGTGAGGGTAATTGTTTCCTCAAAGGACATACCCTTAAACCAAATGGATGTAAGCAGTGCCGAAATCTGATAATCGGGAATGGAGCCGTCGGTAACCCCCTTCACGAAGAAGGCAATCTCCTCCTCACTCAATTCACGTCCGTCCTGCTTTTTGCGGATAATATCGTACATTTTCAACATAGCGTCTGCCTCCCTGTTTTAAATATGGGAAATAAAGCTGTGGGCCGAATAATCGCAATGAATGGAAAAATTGTCGCAAATTGTCCTGGCAATGGCATCAAAGCCGAGAATGTGCCCTCCGTCGGCGGGAGTGATGCCCTTGGAATATATCAAAACCGGCACGTTTTCACGGGTGTGGTCGGTACCCTCATATCCGGGGTCACATCCGTGGTCGGCAGTGATGATTAAAAGGTCGTCATCCCTCATATCCGACATAAATATGCCTAATGTGCGGTCGAAATCCTCCAATGCGGAGGCGTAACCGCTTATATTGTTACGGTGGCCGTAAACCATATCGAAATCAACAAGGTTAACAAAGCACAGCCCCGTAAAATCACGCTTTTGTATCTGCAGTAAAAGCTCCTCCCCTTGGGCGTTGCCCTTGGTGGGATTGCTTTCCGTGGTGCCTCGGGCGGCGAAAATATCGTGAATTTTGCCCACCGAAATCACCGAAAAACCCTTTTCCTTCAGCTTGTCAAGCATTGTTTCACCTTGGGGCGACAGCGAATAATCGTGCCTGCCCCCTGTGCGGTAAAAGGAGCCCTCCTCACCTGCAAAGGGACGGGCGATAACTCTGCCTACTGCGTGGTCCCCCTGCAAAATGTCCCTTGCGCTTTGGCAAAGCTCATAAAGGCGGGGCAGGGGAATAATGTCCTCGTGGGCGGCAATCTGAAAAACACTGTCCGCCGAGGTGTAAATAATGGGCTTTCCCGTGCGGATATGCTCACTGCCGTAATCCTTTATAACCTCGGTGCCCGAATAGGGCAGGTTGCAGAGAATTTCCACATTGTTTTCACGGCAGAACCGCTCAATCACCTCTTCGGGGAACCCGTCGGGATAGGTGGGCAGCGGCTTTTCGGAAATAATCCCCGCTATCTCCCAATGTCCCACCGTGGTGTCCTTGCCTCTGCTCTTTTCGGCAAGAGAGCCGTAAACACCAATGGGGCTGTCTGTCCCAAAGCTTTCAAGCTCTGCACGGGGAATGTTAAATAAACCCAGCTTTGTTAAATTGGGGAGCTTGGGGCTGACCGTCATAACGCTTTTAAGAGTGTGCGCACCGCTGTCACCGAAATCTGCGGCATCGTCGGCGTGGCCTATTCCCACGCTGTCGAGAACTATTAAAAACACTCTCTTGTACATAGTAAACCCCTCTTTTTAGCTCTATTTTAACTCTATTTCATTCATTATACCCCCTCCCCCTCTTGTTGTCAAGATAATCGCTTCGCTCTCGCCCGAAAAAGATTATTTTCGGGCGGGGGGGTGGATGCCTGTCCGCCCCAACTGCAAGGTTGCGCTGTAAGGTACAAATTACGATTCGATATCGCAGTGAGAGTGTAGCAAATTTTAATATAAATACAATGCGAGCTTAAAAAAGTTTTGCGAAGCTTTTTCAAAAGCGGCGCGAGCGAACAGACATCCAAACACCGCTTGAAATCAGGATTTCAAGCGAGAGCGCAAGCGACAAAAAAGCCCGGAGTTTCTCCGAGCTTTTTACATAATTGAATTTTTTTCGGGCGAAAGGTCAGTTATTAAAGCACATTGTCTTAACCGTGAGATAGTCGAAAACGTCCACCGAGCCGTCGGCGGTCACGTCGGCACGTTTGAATTCATCGTCGGTGGGCACAAATAGGTTCAGGCAAATGCTCTTGATCATAAGATAATCGAAAATATCCACCGTTTCATCCAGATTAACGTCACCCGAAAGGGCAGGGACGTAGGGGGTGATGTATGCCGTGCAGACATA
>JAZSDB010000100.1:0-2965 GCA_045530975.1 Eubacteriales bacterium | reverse complement strand
ATAAGCTCTTCACGGGATTTTGTGCTTTCGCCATAGTTTTTATCGCTTATCTTCTTTGCAGAGGAGCAGTCCTCGTAGTGAAACTTCTTTGTGTTGGTATTGAGAACATAGGTGATTGTGTTTTCCTCGGGCGGATTATCGGGATTTTCGGGGTTGCTTCCGCCGAGATGGCTGCTTCCGTCAGCATAATTTATAGTAATGCCCGGCTGAACGTTAAAGCAATAAACATTGTAGCAGATGCCCTCACCCTCATCCTCCACCGAATATGCCTCCATAAGAACACCTCGGGCCACCAGCTCGTCGCCCACAAAAATGGGGGTAACACGGAGCATAACGTGGTTGTTGGTATCCTTGATATAGTCGGCAATCATATTTTCAAAGGGAAGCATTCCCTCCACATTCATATATCTTGTGCCGGTGATAAGGTTTTTCTCGTTGGCGTTTTCGCCGGTAAGCTGAAAGCCCAGAAGGTGACAACGGTTATAAATATATCCGCCGTCCACCAAGGAGGTATCGTACTTTACATTATTCCAGCCGCTGGGCTTTACCGAGCTTATACTTTCACGGGGGGAGTCGGGCATAATATCCCGTCCCACGCAGGCCATAGTCACACCGCAACGGCCCAGGTCATCCAGCTGAGAATAGTGCTCGTAGGATTTATTTGTTATTTCATCCTCGGTGAAAAAGGGAATGTAATCGTTTACGGCAACAAAGGGATTACCGTCGAAGAGAGGCAGGTCACCGTCGGGGAATTTGCCCGTGGGCGCCTTGTTCTCGGAATTGTTGTTGTCGCTTGTGTCGGAATTGTCGCTTGTGTCGGAATTATCGCTTGTGTCGCTGCTTGTGTTATCGCTTACATCACTGCTTGTGTTATCGCTTACGTCGCTGCTTGTATCGGTGCTTTCACTTTGGCTGCTGTCATCAGAGCTATCGGAAGAAGGGGATTCTGCCGATAAATCAACCGAAGAATCCTGCTGAGAGCTTTGGGATGCTCCGCCGTCACCGCAGGCGGAAAGGCAGATAAGCAAAGCAAGAAGCAGTGAAAGCAGTGCGGAAAATCTCTTTAATTTCATAGAAACCTCCTAACGGGTGTAAACCTTCAGGGTTATCTTATCGTGAGCATTACCCGCAAATTCCTCTTCCTCTGACAGCGAAAATCCCTCTTTTTCTATATCGAGCTTGAAAAACACGTCGGCGGGATAGTGGCGGTTCCAAAGGAAAACATACAGCTTTTCCACATTTTCAAGGGAATTTACGGCGCACTCGGCAAAGCAGACATCCCCTGCCTGCGCCACGGTCAAAAAGCTGTCATCAACGGTAATGGCGCTGTTTTCGCCGAAAAGCTTGGCGGAATAGGCGCTCATAAAGAGCTTTTTGCCACTTGCTATTTCCAAAACCCTTTCGTTAAGCACGGCGTCACGGCTTTGACGTCGTTTTGCGAAAAGCATACCCTTTTTGTCGTCTAAACAGATTATAAGCTCCATAATTACCTCCATAGAAGTTCAGCGCCAAACACGAAAATTTGGCGCTGATTTTAGTTTGATATTACAGGGATGCAATAGATGCCTTTAATTTTTCTGCCAATGCACGGAACTTTGCAAGCTTTTCCTTTTCGGCATTTACAACCTTTTCGGGTGCCTTGGAAACAAATTCCGCATTGTTCAGCTTGCCCTCGGCACGCTTGATTTCGCTTTCTGCGGTTGCCAATTCCTTGGTAAGACGCTCTCTCTCGGCATCGCTGTCAACAATATCAGCCAAGGGGAGGAAAATCTCGCAGGAATCGGTAACAATGCGCACGGTGCCCTCGTCGGAGCATTCCGATGCCACGGTTATGCCCGAGGCAGAGGCCAGACGCTTGAAGTAGGGCTCCTTATCGGCAAAGAGCTTGGGCTCGTTGGTTACGATTATCACACTTGCCAATCTCTTGGGAGGTACATTCATTTCGGCACGGCGGTTACGGATTGCACGGATTGCATTAAGCATAATCTCCATATTTCTTTCCGATTCGGGGAAGGAAAGCTCTGCCTTTACCGCAGGATAATCGGAAACCATTATGCTGTCGCCCTTGTGGGGGAGAGAAAGCCAGATTTCCTCGGTAATGAAGGGCATAAAGGGATGGAGAAGCTTTAATGTATTGGAAAGAACATAGGTAAGGGTGCGCTGTGCGGCCAGATTGGTTTCGCTGCCCTTTTCGGAAAGTCGGGGCTTTACAAGCTCGATATACCAATCGCAGAACACATCCCAGATGAAATCGTACAGCTTGGAAACGGCAATGCCCAGCTCGTACTTATCGATATTATCTCTCACCTCGCCCACCAAGCGGTTATAGAGGGAAAGAATCCACTTATCCTCCTCGGCAAGGTTGTCAAGGCAGATATTTTCGGTATCGGCCTCGGTATCAAGGTTCATCATTACAAATCTTGCGGCGTTCCAGATCTTATTTGCAAAGTTTCTGGATGCCTCGAACCTTTCATCGGAGATTCTCATATCGTTTCCGGGGCTGTTACCGGTGGCAAGGGTAAATCTGAGAGCATCGGCGCCGTAGGTCTTTATAACCTCCAGCGGATCTATACCGTTACCCAGCGATTTGGACATCTTTCTGCCCAGCGCATCACGTACAAGACCGTGAATGAACACATCGGTGAAGGGCTTTTCGCCGGTATGTGCAAGACCGGAGAATATCATTCTGGAAACCCAGAAGGTGATAATATCATAACCGGTAACAAGGGTATTTGTGGGATAAAATCTCTTCAGATCTTCGGTATCCTCGGGCCAACCCAAGGTAGAGAAGGGCCAGAGAGCCGAGGAGAACCAGGTATCGAGCGTATCGGGGTCCTGACGCATTTCCTTTCCGCACTTGGGACAAACCGCACTCGCTTCCTTGGTTACAACCAATTCGCCGCAATCGTCGCAATAGAATGCGGGAATTCTGTGGCCCCACCAAAGCTGACGGGAGATACACCAG
>JAZSDB010000214.1:0-6184 GCA_045530975.1 Eubacteriales bacterium | reverse complement strand
TGAGGACGCCTGTCCCTACGATTTTATTGTTTTATATAGCAAAATCGAGGATTCGATATCACGGCGAGAGGGCGGCAGGGTTGCTCTGTACCACAACGTGAGCTTAAAAAAGCTTTTCATAAATGGGATGTTGATTTTTTGGCGGGGATTTGATAGTATAGAATTATTAAGGAGGATATACTATGAAAAAAACAATTATAAAAGCAAATGCACTTCTGGTTGCGTTTGTCATCATTTTCACGGCGATACCTCTGCTTTCGGCATCTGCCGAGGGCTACACTCTCGAATATCAGTTCATCGGTGATGAAGCAAAGCTGGCGGGATTTGCACAGGGGCTTATAACAATTACTCCTGCTCAGTCGTCGGCACAAAGCGGATATTATCTTGTTTATTACACAAGCGGTTCGGGTCTTCTTGAAGGTTACGACGAGCTTGCATCCGCTCCTATCACGGGAAACTCTGTCCGTATTGAAATCAAGGACGGAACAATGATTCCGCAGGGGGCAACGGGCATTGCGGTTTTTGAAAGTGCTGCGAGCTATCTGGACACTCCTCCCGCAATTTCCACCGCCAAGGCAAAATGTGATATTCCTGCTTCTAAACAGCTTACGCTTGGCAATGCGGAGCTTGTTTTCGGTCTTGCCTCCGATGTTCATATGAACTATGAGGGCACCGGCGCAGGCGCACATAAAAAATGGGAAAACGCTCTTAATTTCTTTAAAAACAACGGAGCAACCCATATTGTGGTTACCGGTGATATGACAGGTGACGCCAGCGACGGCGAGGGCCTGGGACCGGATTTTACTCTGGAAAACCAATATAAAAAATATATGTCCTTGGTTACGGCTGCGGGCTATACCAAGGAAACCGCTATCGAATGCCTCGGCAACCATAGCAATACCACCGCAGACAGGGGATTGTTCACCACCTACACCTCGGGCTCCAACGAGGTTCATCCCTTTGACGGCTCCGGCTATTTCTATGTGTTGATGAAGGGCCAAAACGGCGCAAAGGATAACCTTTTCATTATGTTACAGCAGGAGCTGGATGGAGCGGAAAGCGGTTACAAGGCCAACCAATCGGCCAATGTGGACAACTTCTCCAAGGAGCAGATGGATTGGTTTGAAAACTTGCTGGCTAAATACGGCAACGATGAAAACACCAATGTTTTTGTGCTTTGCCATTCTCCCTTCAGAAACTATGGCGCAGGCGAAAAATACGATGGCGGCTATACTGCTCTTCTTACCTTCAAGGACGAATACCCTCAGAATATGCGCTTGAAGCATCTTTTGGAAACCTATAAGGACGTAACGGTTTTCTCGGGACATACCCACCAGAGCTTGTATGATGCCCTTAACTATTCGGATATGGGCAACACCTTTGCCCACACTGTTCACGTTCCTTCAACCGCCGCACCCAGAGCTTATAAAAACGGCGTGAATACCGCATGGTACGATACACACAAGGCCACCGACGCCACCTACGGCAGTGAATCCTATGTGGTTAGGGTCTATTCCGATTACGTTGTTTATATGGGCTATAACGTTGCTACAGGCAGGTATATTCCCAAAGGATGCCTGATTGTTCCCACAAAGCGCAGTGCAACCCCTTCTCCCGACGATGTTTTTGAGGGAAAGGGAACCGAAGCCGAGCCCTATCTCATTCAGAACGAGGGCGATTTCCTTGCTTTGACCAACGGAATGAATGCCGCCACAAGCGAAAGCAATAAATACGGCGACGGCAAGTATTTCAAGCAAACCGCAAATATAAATATGATAGGAATTGAATCCTATATAGGAACCCACGCCAACGGCGGTGTTTACGCCAACGGCGATGCAAGATGCTATTTCGGAGGTAATTACAACGGTAACGGCTATGAAATAAAGGTTACCATACACGGCCCCGAGCAAAGGTCGGTGTTCCCTTATTGCTACGGCAATTTAACTAATCTGGTAATTCGCGGTGACATAGTTTCCGATTATGCCGCACAGCCCATTCGTACAAACCGCGGTAATATTATAAACAGCGTTTTCGATTGCTATCTCAGCGCCTATATGACCAACGGTGTGGCTTATTCCAATTATACCTATCTTTACAACGTATATGCATCGGGTATGATGAAGGGTACAAGCTGTAACCCCGTTTCCAGCGGAACCGTTGCCGGCTCTGTTGCACAGAACGTTTACCATCATTTTATTGATCCCAACGGCAATGCAATCACGGGCACTGTCGGCATAAGAAGCACGGATGCTTCTGCTGTGGCAACTGCGTTTAACGACCGCAGCACGGCAAATTATGTGGCCGCAAAAGCCAAAATCGGTGCTGTTCAATTCTGTACAGCCCTTTCCTCCGGTTCTTCCTTGTCACTGATTTCCATTAAAGAAGAGCCCGGCAACCTTGCGCTATACAAGCCCTTTACCCCTCACGGCTATTATACCGAGCAGGGACAATGGCCTGCGGATTACCGTGGCAATTTAACCGACGGTATTACTGCAACACGTCTGACCTACGATAATTCCTGGTACGGCTTCAATGGCAAAAACAGCGACGACGGTGTGTGCAATGTGGCCAACGGCATAGGCGAGGTAATTATAGACCTTCAGGGCGATTATTCCGTTACCACTGTCAAAACCCACATTTTCATCGGCAGCGAAAGCGGTATAGCTCCGCCCGGCTTCATTCGGGCCTCAGCTTCCTTTGACGGTAACACCTATTCCGAGGCAGTGGAGATTCCCGTTCCTACAACAGGGGAAAACAATGTGGCGTGGGCAACGGCGGATCTTGCTCTTGAGGGCAGATATATTAAATTGGAATACGGTATCGTGGGCTCCTTTGCCTTTGTGGATGAAATCAAGGTGTTCGGCTCGGTTTACGAGAATACGGAGCCCGAGAATCCCGATATTCCCGTAGACCCCGATATTCCCGTGGAGCCCGAATATGAATTCGGTGACGTAAACGGCGATAAAGCGGTTGATATGTTCGACTATATGATTATCAAGTCATATTACTTTGATCAGTATGACTTTACCGACGAAGAATTTAAGAGAGCCGACCTTAACGGAGATGAATTGGTTGATGTGTTCGACTATCTTTTGCTCAAATCCCACATAATGACTTGATTGGCCGAGAGCTTCCGCAGGGACGCTCTCTTGGAAATAAAAAGCTATGCTTCCCGGTGAAAATCGGGAAGCATATTTTGTTTATAAGGAGCAATTTTCAGAAAAAAACAAGCCATGCGGGAAAGCAGAGCTTTTTTGTTGTTTCCTTTTCATCCATTTTTATCAAAAATCAAGGCACTCATACCTTTACCGGCGCAGAAAAGATTATCGGTAAGGTTTACGTGCCCAAGGATTGAAATAAAAAAAGGAAAAGGGAAGGAGCTGTGTGGAATACACAAGCAATCCTTCCGCCTTCCCATTATATGGAGTCTTAGAAAATTTTATCCGACCTGAATAATATCGCCGAAATAATCTCTCACGCAAAGTGCCACATCCACGTTGCCACGGGTATAGGCACCGGTGGAGCCGTCAAAACGGTTCTTTTGCTCTTCACGTATATCTCTTTCGAACTGAGCCAAGGTTTCTGCAACCCTTGCGCCGGGAACGATTTCAAATTTTTCGCATACTGCGGTTCTGAATTCCTGCACAAATTCATTTTTGGTGCCGCATTCAGGGCAAATGCAGGTAACCTTAACCTTCACTCTTTCCGTACCGGTAACCTTACAGCCGTAGCCCTGCTTTGCTTCTTTCTGGGACTTCTGCACAACATAGCTGGTGCCGAGCTCCTCGAAGGTGACATGGCTTCCGTAGGGCATTCTTACCTTGCAGTTGTCGCATTCGATATCCCTGAACTTTTGTGCCGCCTTTTTGTTTATGAACAAAAGGAATGCACAATAGACAACGCCTAACGCACCTATCATCCAAAATACATTGGTTACGCTTGAAATGGCTTTGATAATAAGCCCCAATACAAGCATAATTACCGCAAAGGTGGCAAAGAAATACAGCCAAGGCATTATATCCTTTCTGCGTTTTTCCACGGATACGGAATCGGGTGTGGGCTCCTTCCAAAGACGGATAAGCCCTTTGGGGAAGGTTTTCAGCGCTGCGGGGATTTCTTTGAAGGGCTCAAAGAAATTGGATTTTTGCTTCTTTTCCATTTTTTTTGCTCCTTTTTTTAAAAAAATCATAATATTTGTAAACAGTCTAACCTAAAACAGGTTAAAAGTCAATACCCTGTTTCAGGTTGATTATAATAAGGACAGAATATTTCAAGGGGTGGGTTATTATGTATCACAGAATAAGAGATTTGCGGGAGGACAAGGACCTTAATCAGACAGAGGTTGCAAAAATGCTCGGTATGTCGCAGACGGGATATTCCAAATACGAAACCGGCGAAAACGACATTCCCACCGCAGTTCTTATTAAGCTTGCCCGTTTTTACAATACCAGCATTGATTATTTACTGGGCGAAACCGATAACAAAGAGAGAAGGTAGTGCTTTTGCAGGCGCTCCCTTCTTTTTTTACCACAATTCAAAGGGAAGGTTATGCTCCAAGGCAAATCTGTGGGCATAGGTGTTTTTATGGGTAACAATTGTTATGGGAAATTCGATACAGGAGGGCATACCCAGAGGATGTATCCTTATTTCCTTTATGTTGTCCTCGAAAAAATACCTTGTACCCCGTTTTTGCCCCATAAATGTAAGCATTTCGATTTTTTCGGCGTCTGTGGGTAATATTTCACCTGCGATACCGTTATGGACCGCAATAATTGTTTTTGTTTCTCTGTCTACAATACAGTCGCCCTCGCTTTTATATCTTTTGGAAAATATCCTGGGGCGGCGAAGCTCGGTACAGCCCGCAAAAACACCTATTCCCATTTTTTCCACACTGTCGGGAAGGTGAATGCTTTTTCCTTCCTTGCCTATCCTTGTGAGCATAAAGGCCATTGCACCGATCTTTTTTAAGCCGCAGGGCAGCATGATATCTGTCAATCCGCTGTCGGCAAAGGCGTGGTGCTCTATTATCTCCACGCTGTCGGGAATATCTATATATGTGAAGATGTCACGGTTATCCGATTCCATATCGCCGATACCGCTGAAGGCATAGGCGCCGATTGCCTTTATATTGCAATCCTTCGGAATAATACTGCCCTTGCACCCCAGAACAACCCTTCCTTCTTCGGTGTCGATAAGGCAGTTGTTGATTGCTTTGAATCTTTTGTTACCCTTATCCACCGAAATGCTTTCTCTTTCGTTGGCGGTGGCGCAAAGATCCTGATAGGCATTGTCTGTGAATCCCATAAACTCCTTTGGGATGACGATAGACGCATAATCCTCCAAAAAATCAAGATAGCCATTTATGCAATTTTCTCCCATTGGCTTCCTCCGAAAATTTCATTCATTGCAATTATAGTCCGTAAAAACAAAAAAGTCTTATGCTGACAGCATAGTTGACAAAAATTTGCGGTTTTGTTATAGTACAGTAAGAGGTGGTCGAAATGAAGAAGGATACATCGAAAATTGTAGAGGAATTGGGATTGTGTCCCGATTTTAAAACCTTTTACAATGAAAACAAGGAATATATGATTGATAAACCGTTGAGCAGGATGCTTTCGGATTTGCTGGAAGAGAAGCAATTGAAAAAATCAGCCGTTATAAAAGCATCCGAAATTTCGGAGGTTTATGCATATCAAATCTTTTCGGGGGTTCGTGTTCCCGAAAGAAAAAAGCTGCTTTGCCTTACCGTGGCAATGGGCCTTGACCTTGACGACACGCAGGCATTGCTGAAGTGTGCGGGCTACACGCCCCTGTATGTTAAAATTCCCTTTGACAGCGTTGTGATTTACGGCATCTGCAATAAAATGTCGGTGGTGGAAATCAATGAGCTGTTGTATGGATATGAAATTGAAACCTTGGGGTAGATTATGAAAAAATGTCCCTTTTGCAAGGCCGATTTGGAAGAAAACGCCCGGTTTTGCCTTTATTGTATGACATCCTTGGACGAAAAACACATTGTTAATGTTAAAAAGAAGAAGAGAACTGTCCTTGCCCTTTTATCGGCCTTGGCGGTAATTATCCTCGTGTGCTCGGTGTATTTGATTTTTTATCATCCCAATTCCCCTGTCCCCAACGGCGACGAAAGCCCGGAGCCGTCCTCTGCAGCCGAAAATTCAAGCTCCCC
>JAZSDB010000186.1:0-6768 GCA_045530975.1 Eubacteriales bacterium | reverse complement strand
GGTAGAACCGGCGGCAATTACACCGATTTTATCGGAATACATTTCCACTCGGTTTACGCCCAAATCAAAGGCCTCGGTATCAGCCCATTGAGTGAGAGCTCTGTTGCGCTCCTCTACCTTGGCGTGAGCTTTGCGTGCCATTGCGGGCATCATAACGTTTTTCATAACGTCACGGGTGTAATCCTTCAAAGCCACCTCTTCCCTCTCGGAAACCGCCACAAGAGAGCGGGAGTGGGAAATACGGGTGGAAAGACGGAGAAGCATAGGGGTATCGAACCTTTCGGAAAGGTCGTAAGCGATTTTTGTAAAATCAAGTGCGTCCTGACTGTCGGAGGGCTCCAACATAGGAACCTTTGCCGCAACAGCGTGACGGCGGGAATCCTGCTCGTTCTGAGAGGAATGCATACCGGGGTCGTCGGCAACAGCGCAAACCAAACCGCCGTTTACACCGATATAGGATGCGGTGTAAAGAGGGTCTGCGGCCACATTAAGGCCAACGTGCTTCATTGCGCAGAAGGCACGGGCGCCGCCGAAGGATGCACCGATGGCAACCTCCATAGCAACCTTTTCGTTGGGAGCCCATTCGGAATACATTTCATCATATTTGGCAGCGGCTTCGGTTATTTCGGTGCTGGGAGTACCGGGGTAGGAGGAAATCACACGGACGCCTGCCTCGTAAAGGCCCTGCGCTACCGCTTCGTTACCTAATAAAAGCTTATTTTCCATCAGTTATGTTCCTTCTTTATTGATTTCTCAGGTCAAGCACACGCTTTGCCTTGCCGGTAAAGCGCTCGATGGAATTGGGTTCCACCAAGGTGACCTTTATTTCTATGCCCAAAATGGCCTTGATATTATCGTGAATACGCTTTTGCAGAGCAACAAGCTCGCTGTAACGGTCAAGGAGAGTTCCGTCGATAAGCTCTACACGAACCTCCATAGAATCGGAATAACCCTCTCTGCGGAGAACCAACAGATAATTGGGGCTGATGCCGTTTATGCCGATAAGTGCGCTTTCCACCTGAGTGGGAAATACATTTACGCCGCGAACCTTTATCATATCGTCGCTTCTGCCGATAATCTTGTGCATTCTTGCGCTTGTTCTGCCGCACTTGCAGGGCTCGTAATTAATATTGGTGATGTCCTTGGTTCTGTAACGGAGCATCGGAAGACCTCTCTTGGTGAGGTTTGTTACCACAAGCTCACCGGTGGAGCCCTTTTCGAGCACATTGCCGGTAGCGGAATCGATAACCTCGCAGAGGAAGTGGTCTTCATTTATATGCAGACCGTCACGGTACATACATTCACCGGACATACCGGGACCGTTAAGCTCGCTCATACCGTAATTATCGGTACAGAAAAATCCGTTGCCCCAGTGCTTTTCTATTTCGGCTCTCATTTCGGGGGTAGAGCCCTCACTGCCGAGAATACCGTATTTCAGCTTATAGCTGTCCATAGGATATTTATCTGCCATAGAATGAGCGGCCTCGGCCAGATACATACAGTAGGAGGGTGTTGCAACAATAGCATCGGTGCCGAAGTCACGCATAAACTTCAACTGCTTTTCGGTGTTGCCGGAGCTGGTGGGAACAACCACTGCGCCAATCTTTTCCAAGCCGTAGTGCAAGCCGAGAGCGCCGGTAAACATACCGTAGCCAAAGCAAATCTGAACAATAGTACCCTCGTGGGCGCCTGCCGCAGTAGCAAGACGGGCAACCTGCTCGGACCAGTTATCCAAATCCTCACGGGTGTAGCACACTACTGTGGGATTACCTGTTGTGCCCGAGGAGGCGTGGAGGCGAACAATCTTTTCCTTGGGAACACTGAACATTCCGAAGGGATAGGTATCACGCAGATCGTCCTTTGTTGTATAGGGGATATATTCAATGTCGGAAAGGCACTTAATCTTGTCGGCGGTAACACCTGCCTTGGCAAGACGCTTTGCATAAAATTCCGAATTCTTTTCACAGTAATCAACCAGCGCCTTCAAACGCTCCAGCTGAAGTACCTCCATGTCCTTACGGGACATACATTCCATTTCCCTGTTAAAAATTCTGTTTTCCATACTTACACTCCTTCGGAGATTTTTTCTTTTTTAGAGGTAACTGCGCTTACAACAATTACAAGCACCAACGAAACCGCCATTGCAAGGCAGGCGAAATGAGGTCCCATATCGCTTATCTTGCCAAAGCCGCCAACAGAAGCTTCAAGCCCTGCAAGCTTTGCCACCAAGGGAGGCATTGCCAGAACAAAGCCGCCTATAATTCCTGCCCACGCACCTGCGCAATTTATCTTTTTCCAATAAAGGGATACAGCATAGGGAGCAAGGAAGCTACCCGAAATGATGCCCCAGGAATAGCTCATCATGTCAAGAATGGGGGTACCCTCGCCCTTCCAGGCGATAAGGAAGGAAACAAGCACAAATACCACGCAAAGTATTTTTGTTATATAGGAAACATCCTTTTCCTTGTCCTTCATAAAGCGGTCACGGATAATATCCATAGAGAAGGTGGATGCCGCCGTAAGGGTTACAGAGGAAAGGGTGGAAACCGATGCCGCTATGAGCAACACCAGAATCACGCCCACCAAAATATCGGCAATCCCCGATTTGTACAGCATATTGGGCACCAGATAATCGGTACCGCCCTCGGGAAGCTCGGTAAAGAAGAGGTGGGAAAGAGAGCCGATGAGGTAACCGCCGCCTGCCACAATAAGAGCAAAGGCGGTGGAGATTACGGTACCTCTCTTAACCTCTTTATCATCACGGATACCGTAATATTTATGAACCATCTGAGGTAATCCCCAGGTGCCGAAGGAGGTCATTAGCACCGTGGCCCACAGACCGATATGCTGAGATGAAGTAAGGTTGAGCTTTTCGGTTTCGGCGGCAATATTCTTCAATCCGTCACCGAAGCCGCCTACCGTATCGCTGTTGAACACAGCCACGATAAGAGCAATTACACCCACAAGCATCACCGCACCCTGAATAAAATCGGCACGCAGGGCGGCCACATAACCGCCTGCCACAACTATTGCGGCGCCTGCTACGGCAATAATAACCATACAAACCATTTCGTCCACACCCAGAAGCACCGAGCAAACGCTGGTCAAGCCCTTATACACCGATGCGGAATAGGGTATGAGAAAAATAAAGATAACTATTGCGGAAAAGAGCTTCATCGCCTTGGAACTGAAGGTCTTTTCAAAAAGCTGGGGCATAGAGGTCACACCCATTTCACGGGTAACCTTACGGGTACGTCTTGCAAGAACAAGCCAAGCAAAAAGTGAACCGATAATGGCATTTCCTATACCGGGCAGAACACCCCAAATGCCGTATTTCCAGCCGGTACCGCCTGCATAGCCGATAAACATTACCGCCGAAAAGTATGCGGTACCATAGGAGAATGCAGACATCCACGCACCTGCGTTTCTGCCGCCCACCGTAAAATCACCTATGCTTTTTGACCTTTTATTGCTTAGAATTCCCACCGCTGCCACAAAAACCGCATAGACAGCAACGGTAATCCAAATTATTGTTTCTCTGCTCATAATATTTAAAACCGTTCTAAGGGTATACTACCCACTTTATTGAATTCTCTATATTATACTCTTTTATATCCCGAATTTCAAGAGCAAACCGCCAATTTAACCTATTTTTAGCGCCTTTTTCACCGAATTTTACAGAGAATTTTTGTCAGCTTGACAGAAAAAGGAAGAGCCGCCGCATTTTTTCCTCTTGCGGCAGCTCCTGTCTTTGATTATTTTGGTATTTCAGCTCTTTTTGAGCATTTTGAGAATGGTGCCGATTTTGGGGGTGGTGCCGTAAAGAAGCACACCCACACGGTAGATTTTTGCCGCCGCAACTCCCACTGCCACCACACTTGCCACAAGCACACCGATGGATGCTGCAATCTCTGCCGCCGAAACGGTAGAGAGAGCAATACGGGTAAACATTGCCATGGGCGAGGTAAAGGGAATATAGGAGCAGGCAATCATCAAGGGTGAATCCACATCACCGCTGGTCATAGCGATTACAACCACCAAAAATCCCGCAACAAAAAGCAGAGTAATGGGCATAACCGAGGTATTTATATCCTCCAGCTTAGAGGCGGTGGAGCCCACTGCGCCGAACATAAATGCATATATAAGGAAGCCGAGAACAAAGAACACCAGCATATAAACGAGCATTTCTGCGGGGATGTTAAAGAGCATCTGACCTATCTCGCTATCCTCCCAATAGGGCTTATTGAGAGAATAGAACAGCAACGCCGAGCCGAAAACCGCCACCAGCTGCATAAAGCCGGCGGTGCAGGATGCCAAAACCTTACCGAACATCATACTTACCGGCTTGGCACTGGTAATAAGCACCTCCATTGCACGGGAGCTCTTTTCGGTGGCCACATTGGTTGCCACCATTTGTCCGTAAAGAAGAATTACCATATAAAGGGCAAAAATCATTATATAGGCATAAAAGAAGTTTTCCACCTGATTTTTACCCAAGGTTTCCTGATTGCCCTCTATGGGTGTATCCATAACCAGCTGAGCTTCCTCATAGGACATACCCAGCGAAATCATGGTGTTCATACGGTAAACCGCCGTCAATGCCTCGTTGGCCATAGCGGAATTCATATCGTACATAGAGAGATTATTTACATAATAGGTGTATTTGGTGTAGGAATGGAACAAAAATGCGCAATCCACCTCACCGGAGGTGATTTTTTCCTTTACATCATCCATACTGTCCTGAGCAACATGAACGTTGTAATCGGTGAACATTTCGGCAAAAATGGGAGCAATGATATCGGAGGAAACATTCTCCTCGGCCACAATAAGCATTGTGGGCTTTTCGTCTTCTGCGGGAGCATCAACGCTTATCCCATCGCTGATTCTGGGGAAAAACATAACCACGGCCAATATTGCCACCACCAAGGCGGTAACACCGATAAAGATTTTGTTTTTTAGATAATATAGCAGCTCAAATCTGTAAATAGTGCCAAACTGTTTCATTTTTATGCCCCCTTTCTTAAATTCCGTCCCCTGCGTACTGAACGAAAATATCGTTCAACGAGGGCTCGAAAACCTTAATTTCATCCATATCAAAGCTTGCGGAAAGGGACTTCATAATCTCCTGTTTTTCGGAAGGACTTTCCAGCTTAAAGCGCAGCTCGCCGTTTTCTCCTCGAGAGCAACGGTCGGGGTAAGACTTTATAATTGCCTCCTCATCGGATGCACGGAGAGAAAGCACATCACGGGGATAATTACGCTTTATTTCGGCCAAATCGCCGTGAAGCACGCTTACGCCCTTGTTCATAATAACAATTCTGTCGCAAAATTCTTCAATATAGCTCATTTGATGACTGGAGAAGAGCACAATCTTACCCTTGGAGATTTCCTCCTTAACCACGCTCTTTAAAAGCATTGCATTTACAGGGTCCAAGCCCGAAAAGGGCTCATCGAGAATAACTATATCGGGATTGTGAGCCAAGGCGGTTACAAGCTGAATCTTCTGCTGATTGCCCTTGGAAAGAGTATCCAGACGCTTATTGCGGTATTCGGTCATTTCCAGTCGGTCAAGCCAATAATCGATTTCCTTTACGGCGCTTGCCTTGTCCATTCCCTTTAATTGGGCAAAATAAACCAGCTGATCAATAATCTTCTTTTTAGGATAAAGACCTCTCTCCTCGGGGAGATAGCCGATGCTGATTTTTTTGTGGTTGATGGGCTTGCCGTCTATTAAAATTTCGCCGCTGTCGGCGGGAAAAACGTCCATCAAAATACGAATGGAGGTGGTTTTACCTGCGCCGTTACGTCCCAGCACGCCAAAGGCCTTTCCGCTTTCGGTGGAAAAGGAAATGCCCTTCAAAACCTGCTTTTCGCCAAAGCTTTTGTTGATATTATTGAACTCTAATTGCATAAATTCCTCCTGAATAATCAAGAATAATTCATTGTAGCATATAGATAGGTGCTTGTAAACATTTTTTGCTTTACAAATTGTAAAAAGTGTGGTATATTGATATCAAGGAATGAAAAAAACAGGATATACGGAGGTAACAGCCAATGAAATGTCCCGCTTGCGGAAATATAGAGGATAAGGTTATCGACTCACGCCCTTCCTCGGACGGCAGCTCCATCCGCCGCCGCAGAGAATGTCTGAAATGTCAGAAGCGCTTTACAACCTATGAGAATATAGAAACTCTGCCCTTGATTGTTATCAAGAAGGACCACTCCCGTGAAACCTTCGACAGAAATAAGATTTTGAACAGCATCATCCGTGCCTGCGATAAACGTCAGGTTACCCTTTCCCAGATGGATGCGGTGGTATTTGAAATTGAAAATGCATTGCAGAACACCCTGCAAAATGAAATCACCTCCGACCGCATCGGTGAAATGGTTATGGAAAAGCTGAAGGATCTGGATGAGGTTGCATACATCCGCTTCGCCTCGGTTTACCGCCAGTTCAAGGATATCGGCGCCTTTATGAACGAGCTCCAGAAGCTCCTTGCCGAAAAATAAAATAACAAAAAGCACCGTAGGACAATTCCTTGCGGTGCTTTTGTTTTTCGGATTTTACGTTCTTTATCCGTAACAAGCGAATGCAATCACGGGAGAATACAGTTGTTTCTTTTCACAGTGTCTGCAAAAAAATCCTCCTTTTCTCTTTCGGTAAGTCGGGAAAATTGGAATTCCATAATCCGCACCTTTATTTCGGTAGCGGTTTTCCTGCCAAGATTGCGGATCTGCATCAAGCCCCCCCCCCCTATAACGGCTACC
>JAZSDB010000208.1:0-8956 GCA_045530975.1 Eubacteriales bacterium | reverse complement strand
TTCCTAAGACCGCTTGGCCTCCGACTTAATGATCGGTAAGTTTTATGCCATTAAGGACACTGCCGCTATCAAGCGCGGCACGATTATTTCGACCATCTTTTGTGTTGTAATAGGCTGCGGTGCATACCTTATCGGCTCTACTTCGAGACTTGTTCTCGACGGTCAGCTTCCTGAGGGCGGCATCGACTCGGTCATCCCTGCCGTTTTGATGGAGGTTCTCGGAGGCGGAACCTTGGGAATAATCCTGCTTTCGGTCATTATGATACTGCTTCTTTCGGCTTCTATGTCCACACTCGAGGCAGTTGTTCTCACCTCTGCTTCTGCGGTTGCCGTTGACCTTATTCCCGCTATCAGAAAAAAAGAAACCAAGCCCGAAACACAAATGCTTTTAACCAGACTCCTCTGCCTTGTGTTTGTTGCTTGCTCCTTCATATTTGCAACCCGTAATATTCCCATTATAGTCAGTCTTATGTCCTTCTCCTGGGGCCTTGTTTCCGGATGCTTTATCGGCCCCTACATTTGGGGCTTGTTCTCGAAGAAGATTACCAAAATCGGTGCATACGCAGGCATCCTTTCGGGCCTTCTTACCGTTGGCGGTGCAACCCTTGTAATTACTCTTACCGACAGCTTCTCGGCCGCCGCTGCAAAATCTCCCGAAATGGGTGTTGCGGCTATGGCGATTTCAATGGTTGTTGTTCCGGTAGTGAGCTTGCTTACCAAAAACAAAAAAGCCGATGCAGACCGTGTGGAAGAGCTTTTTCAGTGCTACAACGAGGAATAAAAGCCAAGCTCTTGACAATCGATACCCATAGTGATACCATTTAAGAAAAAGAGCTTTCTCCATTGAGAGTAAAGCTCTTTTCGATTATGACATTAACAATGAATTCAGGTGATTAAATGTATTTTGACGATTTGAAAATAGGGATGACGGTTGACATCGCTCCCGCCGTTATCGAAAAAGAAAAAATGGTGGCTTTTGCCTGTGATTATGATAATATTCCCCTTCACACCGATGAGGAATATGCAAAAAATACCCCCTTTGGCAAGCTCATCGCACCGGGTGTTATGTCCTTTATGGCGGTATGGGCGAAATATTTGGAGGTGGACTTTTTCGGGGAAGAGCTTCTTGCGGGCAAGTCCACAAAAATAGAATGGCTCAAGCCCGTATTTGCCGAGGATATATTAAAGGGAAGAGCAAAGGTCACAAATCTTGTTAAGCGCAATGCCAAAAACGGTATTGCGGAGATAACTATCGAAGCATACAATCAGAAGGGCGAGCTTGTTTTGACCGATGTTACCGAAGCCATCGTGAAATGCAGAATAGAGTGAATAATGCTTTGGGAGCTGAGATGACAATACCGAGAGGGAAGCAGCGGCTCTTCAAAGTGGGTACCTGCCATTAAAAATCTCAAAACCAAACCACCGCCGCCGAGCAATCTCGGCGGTGTTTTTTTGATAAACAAAGAAAGCTCGACGAATTTCTCCCAACCTATTGCAATATTTACCGCTATGGCATATAATATAAATGACGTCAAACGTACAATATAAATGACGTCACACGAACGATATCAATATTCGCATGACGTATAATATAAAGTGCGCCATACGAACAATGTGATTGTGAACAGAACAAGAAGCGCAAAAGCCATAGGGCAAAGGTTTAAAGTGAAGAAATGAGGTATCGGGCTTATGAATAGGCAGACCGGTGAATATGTTAAGCTTAGCCAAAAGGCAGAGGAATGGGGAATTTCCGTTCGGCGTCTGCAGGCGTTGTGCGCCAATGAAAAAATAAAGGGCGCAGTGCGCTTGGGCAGGGATTGGATGATTCCTCAAAATGCAAGAAAGCCCATTGACGGCAGGACAAAGGAAGGGCGCAACGGCGAAAATATCGATTTTTCGGGCCTGCCCTTTCCAAGACAGACACCCTTTTTGCAGATGACCGATTTGTATAATGCTCCCGGCAAGGCAGAGGAGTGCATAAATGAGCTGAAGCTCAATCATTTGGCACAGGTGCTTTTTGAAGCGGAAATCGCATATCTGCGGGGCGAAATAAATAAGGTGTATGAAAGCGCAACCTATCTTTTGGAGCGGAAATCGGATTTCTATTCCACCCTTTCGGCAGGTATGCTTTTTGCGCTGTGCGCCATCTGGCACGGTGACCTTTCAATGTGGCGCAGAGCAAAAATACACATGACCGAAGCACCGATCGCCGACGATAAGGACCGTGATATTATTGTGTTTGCCATAACCGCCGTGGACAGTATGCTCTATGATGTTTCGTCCTTTCCCGAGTGGTTCAAAACAGGATGCTTTGAGCTTTTACCAAGGGATTCGTTGCCCGCCGCTATGGTTTTTTACGCAAAATATATATATGCAGGCGCCTATGCCGTAGCAACAAAGGAGATCGATCTGGACGGACTTCACGGCTTGACTCTTATGGGACTTTTACCTGCTACAATTGAGCCGATGATATCTGTGGTGGCGGCTGAAAGGATTATTGTTGCGGAAATATATTTGCGTCTGACCTGCGCCACCGTATATCACAGCAGCGGAAATGACGGGCAGGCCATAAGGCATATCGACCGAGCCATTGCGCTGGCCCTGCCCGACAAGCTTTACGGTCTTTTGGCAGAATATTGGCGTGTGCTGAACACTCTTTTGGAGCAACGTCTGAAAATGGTTGACGAGGAGGCGGCAAAGGCGGTATATGGGCTTTACCTCACATATAACGAGGGCTGGTCGAAGCTGAGCGGCGGTGTACGCGGTAAGCATTTGTATACCAATCTCACCCAAAAGGAGAGAGCTGTGGCCAAATTGGCGGCCTTCGGTATGCAGAACAAGGAGATTGCCGAAAAGCTGCATATGTCGCTTTCGGGTGTTAAGCAGGCGGTGCGCATAGTTTCCGAAAAGACCGGCGTGGGCCGTGATGAATTTGCGGCAGTACTGTAATAACATATCCTTTAAGCTTAATATGGATATATGTTACGGTAGATTATGGTTGAAACGGGCTTCCGCATACCGTCAAAAAGGATATGCACAGTCCTATATCTGCTGTAAAAATATGATCTCCGCACCTGTCTTTGGGTAGTACAAAGGTTTAAAATAATCTGCTATACTGTTAACAAGAAAACGGTATGGCAGATTTTTTGTTTGCCGACGGAAAGGAGCCAATATGCTGGAAAAACTCATTGCTTTAAGCACCGACGATGCAGGCGATATTCATTCCGAGGGTGAATTGTATAAGATTATTAACCTGTACGGCCGTGTTTTTGAGATAAAATACGGATACTATGAGGAGTGCGACAGGCAAAACCCCATTGTAAGGCCGATGCCTATATATCCCGACTTTGTAAAAGAACCGATTTTCACACAAGAGGGCTTTCGCTTTACAACAAAAATGCAGGACGTCTGTCAGTATTATAAAGGAAAAGACATTGTTGATAAAGGATGCGCCGAATGCGAGCATTATAGGCACGGTGCCGAGCTGATAGGTATATGCGGTTGCAAGGAAAATATGAAGGACAACTGTCAGGAGGGACAATAATGAAAAACAGAAAATTCAAAGACAGATTAATAAGCTTGGTTCTCAGCGTGGTAATGCTTTTCGGTCTGCTGCCTGCGGGCATGCTGATTTCGTCGGCAGACGATAACGGCATACAGCGTGTAACCGACGAGCATACGCTGGACCAATGGAAGCAGTATTTCGGACTGCAGACCGATAACTCTGACGGAGTTTTGCTGTCCACTGAGTTTGCAGGCGGTATCTGGACCGACAAATCGGTGTTTACACCCGATAATATTCCGTCACAGATAACCGATGCCACCTATAACGGAACCTCTGTTTCCGTTAAGGACAAGGGCGATAATTTCCTTGTTGCGCTGTCTGCAATAGCTTCCAACAAGGAGATTAAGGGCTATTCCACCATTCCCACCGATACGGTTTTGGTGCTGGATTTGTCCAGCTCGATGAGCTCTGCCGATGACCAAAGGCAAAGTGCGGTAGACGAGCTTGTAACGGCAACAAACAAAGCCATCAGCGAGCTTATTTCTCTCAATAAAAACAACCGTGTAGCAGTTGTTGTATATGCAGGAAACGTAGATAAGTCCTTTGGTGTTGATTCCGACGGCATTACACAGGTTATTATGCCCTTGGACCGTTACACCGCCGATACCGAGGGAACCTACCTTGTATCCAAGAGCGTGGGGTACAATCGAAACTATGCTTTGGAGATTGCCTCCGGAGTTAAAAATTCTCAAAATATAACAATGAGCAACCGCTTTGAAATCTCTACCTCCACCTATATGCAGGATGGCATATACGAGGCAATGAAGGTGCTTATCAATGCCGACACCACCGTTGATGAGGGAATACAAAAGGGCACAAAGCGTCTTCCTATTATCGTTTTGATGACCGACGGTGAGCCCACTCTGGCCACCAATGATTACAACGGCAACGACGACCGTACCGACTTGGGCAAGGCCAACCTGAACAATTTTTCCGGCGATACGGGCGAATACAGCCACCGTGATACCATTGCCTTCGTCACCTCGCTCACTGCCGCCTTTGCAAAAAAGGAAATCGAAAAGCACTACGGCAGAAGCGCTTTGATGTATACTCTGCCTTACGGTACTGCCGTTCTTAACCGCCCCGAGGCATTGAGTGTGCTCAATCCCGCAGCATCCTCTGAAACACAGAATGAACTGTGGAATGCTTTTCTGGATGGCCAATCCGTGACGGTTTTCCGCAAGGGCAACAAAGCAAGCAATTACGAATATATATATGTATCCAATTCCGCAAAGGATGGCGAAAAGCTTTTTGCCGAGGACCGTATGTATGTGGACAAGTATTTCCCCGCAGAAAATGATGAGGCAATGCTTAAGGCCTTCGAGGACATTGTGGCCGAAATAGTAATCCAATCCAAATATTATCCCACCTATGTGGAGTCCGACCACGACCATGACGGTTACCTTACCTTTGTGGATAAAATCGGTAAATATATGGAGGTTACGGACGTTTCGGGAATAATTGTCGGCGACAGATTGTTCTCCGGTGCGGCGCTGGCTTCCTATTTCCCCGCAAGCTTTTCGGGCAATATATCCGAAATTCTTACCTCGGATATGATAAATTCGGTAAAAGAACGTCTTGGTATCGACAGCGATGCTGTTGCAGCTGCTTTGATTCAGGCCGCCTATACACATAAGCAGGTTTATTATAATTCTGCTACCGATTATGATAATTATATCGGCTGGTTCAGCGATGCCGACGGAGATTATATCGATTTCTGGCACAAGGAAATGACTCCGGCCCAATATGCAGAGGCAAAGACAAGGGGTGCAACCCACGTAATCCGCTCCTATGCATTTATGGGCGATACCCGAAACATAAACGGTGTGTCCGGCGCAAATATGATGTATATGTCGGTACGAATTGCCACCAACATCGATACTGCCGAAACTATCGTTACCTGGCGTTTGCCTGCCTCCCTTGTTCCTACCGTAACCTATTTGGTAGATGTAGAGGTGGACACCAACGGTAAAATCAGCAAGGTATTGAATCTGGAGCTGGACGAAGAGTCTGCTCAGTCGCCCATCCGTCTTGTTTATAAGGTAGAGCTGCGCGGCGATATTACCGATTGGAACATTACCTCCATTGTTGACGAGGAATATGTAAAGGAATACGGCTACACCTTCTATACCAACAAGTGGAGCGAAAACGCGAAGGATACCTCTCTTAATACATACAGCCATTTCGAGCCCTCTGTGCAGAATGAGCGTTACTATTATACAGAGGATACCGTGGTTATGACCGCCGACGGCAATAACGGTTATTCCGCTTATACGGGAGAAAAGCCCGCAGGCGACGGTTATAACAGAGAATATCAGGTATTTGAAAAGCTGGAGGACGGCACCCTCCGTGTGCACAAGCATTACGAGAGAATTTCCGCCGAGGCCCTGGCTTCGGTAAGGGCAGACGGTGATAACTGGATAATTCCAAAGGATACCGTTCACCGTTATTACGATTACGAGATTACCGAAAAGACAGAAAACAAAACCGATACCATGGTTTACAGCGACCATCCCTTTGTAATAAATGAGCAGGGTGATTATTACACCTATTCCACACAGGGCAATAACGGAAGAATAACCGTTACTCCCGCAACCGGCATTAAGCTCACAAAAACACTGGCAAGCGGATATATTACCGACAGCCGCTTTGAATTTTTGGTTGAGGGCGATATTTCCGATGCACAGGTTGTAAGATTGGACGGCGACGGTAAGGAAGCAAGCCGCACACCTCTGGATGAAAGCGGAATTATAGAGCTTGCGGCCGACGAAACCGTATATGTTATCGGTCTTACCGAAGGTAAGTACCGTATTTCGGAAATCATTCCCGCAGGTGCGGATTACAGAGTGGCAAGCGTTTCCGTAAAGGGACAGCTTGTATCCGAAAAATATGCGGAAATTGACGTTGTGAGTCAGACCGTTACCGAGGTTGGCTTTGAAAATACAAAGCAGGGCTACGGAACGCTGGTTGTAAGCAAGGATGTTAATTATCCCGATGGCTTTATTCCTACCGAAGCTCACAATAACAAGGAATTTACCGTAAGCGTAACCTTTAACGGCGATACAAGCTCTATTACAGCACCCGAAGGCGCCGTTGAAAGAGGAAACACTTACATCCTGTCCCTTAAGGACGGAGAAACGGCAACCTTTTCCAATATCGGAGAGGGTGTGACCTATGACGTAAGCGAAAACGATATTCCCAAGGGCTATGAAAACGAGGATATACGTTTTTCCAATGCCGATAAGACCATATCCGCCAATGTTACCGATCAGGCGCACGTTGTTAACGGGTACGCTCCCGCTCCCGTCAGCGCAGATATTATCATCAACGGCACAAAGACCGTTGAGGGACAGTGGCCCGAGGATGCGGAATTCAGTATCAAGCTGTTGGAAATCGTTGATCTGTCCAAGGGCGACGTTATCGATACAGGCCTTGCCTATACTGTCAAGGCGGATAATGCAGATTACGAAATAGATATGTCCTCTGTTGTCTTCGATGCAATCGGCACCTATTATTTCCGTGTGGCAGAGGAAATTCCCGAGGAACGTATTCCCGATATGGCATACGACAGAACCTTTGGTATGTTCTCTGTAACCGTAACCGATACCGATGCCGACGGAACGCTGGAAATTGCCGACGTGACGGCATACGGCGAAACCGAGCTTGCACAGAACGAGAGCGGATATGTTATTACCAAGAATTTTGTAAATATCATAACCTCCGACATCGTTTATATAAGCATAAATAAGGTTGTTGCAGATGCAGAGGACAGCGCTGTAACCTATAACAGCAACCGTGCGGAGATTGCCTTCGGCTTGTTTGAAACCATGCAATCCCAAGCTCCCGCATATTATGTTCTCACCGATACCGAAGGAAATGCCACCTTTGCCGTTCCCGTCAGCAAGGACAATCTGGGTGCAGAGGGCAGGGTATATTATATCCGTGAGATTGCCCCCGATGTTGAAAACCGTGTGGTGGGTATGCACTATGACGAGAGCTGGTTCGGCGCAGTTCGTATCACTTGGAATGATGCCGATAACAGTGCGGTAGTGGAGTATGCCCGCATTGAAAATGACACCATCGGCGCTTATCGGGAATATAACCCCGAAACCGATGAATTTGTCCATATCAACACCTTTGAGAGCAATCCCGAAACCGGCGCAGAGCTCGAACTTTCGGGTACAAAAACTCTTAACGGCACAACCGATTTGGGCGGCAGAGAATTCAGCTTCAGTCTTTACGAAACCACTGCGGACTTTGTAATCAAGGGCGATGCACTTCAGACCGTTACCAACAAGGAAAGCGCTATCATTTTTGATACAATCAAGTTGAACACGGTGGGTATGCATTACTTCTCCGTTAAGGAAAATGCAAGCGCACTGGGCGGTGTGACCAACGACGAAAACCATTACCACATCACCGTTTTGGTAGAAAAGTTTGTGGATGACGATGGCGTTACACGTCTGCGCATTGCCGAGAATTATCCCATCATTCACAGCTACGGACACAACGAGAGCGTTGCCGCGGATGAATTGAATTTCCACAATATCTATACCGTAAGCGGAGATACCTCTGTTGTGATTTCCGGTAAAAAGACCTTGCTCGGCAGACCGATGCTCAGCGGTGAATTCAGCTTTGCTTTGGTAGAGGTTGCCGATGAAAGGGGTACAGCAATCGAAAATGCCGAAATAATCCTTGCAGAAAACGGTTCTGCGGAAAATGGCGTTGCCGCATTTGTATTCCAACCTATCACCTACAATGAAATAGGCGAGTATTATTACAAGGTTACCGAGCTTGCGGCTATGGAAGGCAACGGCATAACCTATTCCGATGCGGTATTTACAGTAAAGGTTACCGTAGAGGATAACCAAGAGGGCGGATTGACCTCCTCTTGGGAGGTTGTCGGCGGAACGGATATTGAGTTTGTCAATGTTTACAGCCCCGCTTCCGTGAAAACCGAGCTTCACGGCATTAAGGAATTGGAGGGCAAGGTGTTGAATGACGGTGAATTTAAGTTCATTCTTACTGAAACCGAATCTAATTTCGTAACAGCCGTGGAAAATGGCGAAAACCGTGTTGTTACCAACAACGAAAAGGGTATTATCAATTTCGGCCAATTTGAATATACCACCGAGGGCACCTATTATTACAGAGTTTTCGAGGATATCCCCGAAGATACTCAGGGCATCGATTATGACGAAACCGTATATCATATCACGGTTACGGTTACCGATAACCGCAAGGGCAGTCTGGAAACGTCTGTTGATATTCAAATGCTTATCGCAGAGGAGGGCGAAGCGGTGACCATCCCCGCAAGCACCATTGTGTTCCGCAATGAGTACATCGAAACTTCCGAGCCCCCGGAAACTTCCGAGCCCCCGGAAACTTCCG
>JAZSDB010000188.1:0-4654 GCA_045530975.1 Eubacteriales bacterium | reverse complement strand
CTGACTATAATGGGAATATTACGGGTTGCAAATATGAAGGAGCAAGCAACAAACACAAGGCAGAGGAGTCTGGTTAAAAGCATTTGTGTTTCGGGCTTGGTTTCTTTTTTTCTGATAGCGGGAATAAGGTCAACGGCAACTGCAGAAGCAGAGGTGAGAACAACTGCTTCCAGAGTGGACATAGATGCGGAAAGAAGAAGTATCATAATCACTGCCAAAAGAATAATTCCCAGGGTTCCGCCGCCAAGTACCTCCATAAGCACAGCGGGGATAATGGAATCGATGCCGCCTTCGGGAAGCTGACCGCCGAGAATCAATCTGGAGGTACTGCCGATAAGGTATGCGCCGCAGCCGATAATGAGACAGAAAACAGTGGAAATTACTGTTCCTCGTTTGATAGCGGCTGTATCCTTTATAGCATAGAATTTACCGATCATTTGAGGAAGACCCCAAGTACCAAAGCTTGTAAGCATAATGTTAAAGCAAAGGAATTTGAAGGAGGAGCCGCCGAAAATATCGGTCAACTGTGCTCCTGTTGTAGGATTGGGGTCATCGGGCAGGGATTGGAAGCTGCCCAAATTATCAATAAATCCGCTGATGCCTCCAACATTATCGTGGTTGAGAACGGATACAACCAGGCATACAACGCCCACGATCATAACAATACCCTGAATCAAATCGGTATATGCGGTAGCTATATATCCACCCGCAACAAGGTAAACCGCCGTAAGGCAAGCGATTATCAGCATCCAGACCCAGGTTTCCACACCAGGGAACACTGCGCTGAAGAGGGAGCCAAGTCCCTTATAAACCGCTGCGGAATAGGGCACAAGAAATACGAAAACGATTATTGCGGCCAACACCTTCATACCCTTTGAGTTGTATCGCTTTTCGAAGTAATCGGGCATGGTTCTTGCATTGAGCTTCTTGGTCATCTTGCGGGTGCGGTTAGCAAACAAGAGCCAGGAAAGCAAACAGCCCAGTACTGCATTGCCGATACCGATCCATATTGCACCGATACCGATATTCCAACCGTGCTGACCTGCATATCCAACGAAAACAACGGCAGAAAAATATGTGGTGCCGTATGCAAAGGCGGTAACCCAGGCGCCGATATTACGGCCGCCGATTAAAAATCCGTCAAGTGTTTTTGATTTACCGTAGCTTACACATCCGATAAGTGCCATTGCAATGGCATATACACACAGTGCAACGATGGTATAAAGCTGTGCATTTGTCATTTGGAGTCCCTCCTGCTTATGTCGAAAACAAATTGTTTGTTCAGGACTTGATTTTCTCTGCGGATGATTATATAATAAGATTCGACATTAGTCAAACAAATGATTTTAATGATAATCATCGATATTTTCGATAGAGAGGAACCTTATGGAATTAAGAAATCTGATTACATTTATACACGTGGCGGAGCAAGGCAGCTTTACAAAAGCCGCAGAACAGCTTGGGTATTCACAATCCACCGTATCATTTCAGATAAAACAGCTTGAAGAGGAGCTGGATTGTCTTTTATTTGAAAGAATAAATCACACCATTGCGCTGACCCAGCGGGGACACGAGCTGGTTTCCTACGCTCATCAAATCCGTGCACTCACGGACGAATTCAGAGAAAATCTCGTAAAGGACGAGGAGCTTTCGGGCCATATAAACATCGTAACTCCCGATTCTGTATGTGATGGAATGATAAATGGCCATTATTTGGATTTTCACGACAGATATCCCTCCATATCCATTAAATTCACCACGGCAGACACCACCGTTATGTTTGATATGCTCGACCATAACGAGGCCGATATTATCATCACCCTGGATAATCATTCCTATAACAAGGATTATATCATCGCAAAGGAGCAACAGCTTTCTATGCACTTTGTTGCAAGGGCTGATTCGAAATTTGCAGGGATGAAAAATCTTTCCGTCCGGGACATAATTAACGAGCCCTTTATCCTGACCGAATACGGCCAAGGATACAGACGTGTTTTTGATAAGGAGCTTGCCAAGCATTCTCTGGAAATAACTCCCGTTCTTGAAATCGGCAGAACCGATATTATAACCTCCATCGTGGCGGAAAGCGACATGCTTTCCTATCTTCCCGATTTCGTAACAAGGGATCTGATCCAAGCGGGAAAGCTTTGTTACCTTGATGTTACGGATATAAATATTGAAATATGGAAGCAGCTCATATATCATAAAAACAAATGGTTGTCAAAAAGTCTGAAGGTCTTTATAGACTATGTTAAGGAAAAAGAGTTTTAGGATTAAAAAAGCAGGCGGGCATAACTTACACCTTGTTATGCCCGTCTTTAATTTATGTGGTAACGGAATAATCCTTTTTGAATCCGTGTGCACCAAAGATTTGCCACTGTCCCACACCCAATCTTTGCATAATCGCCTTTCGCTCTTCCAAGCACAATGACGGATCGGTATCAACCGATGTCATCAGTATGGGCGCATACTGATTATATTCCGCCTGCTCTGCGGTCAAGCCGTGAGTGTTGATATAAATATCTCCCGTAATTGCAATATGCTTTGAATAGTCGATCAACACGGTTTCTCCCGGCAGATGCCCTCCCTTGCCTTCATATACCTCAAAATGCAATTCCCCAAAATCAAAGAAGCCGATTTGCGTAAGCGGTTCGGTCGGAGATTGAATATCATTCCATTGCGATATCAGCTTATCCGGATTTACCGCTTGATCTGAGGTTAGAATTTTACAAATATTTATATAAGGTTTATGAAGCGGATTGGATTCTCTGTAACCGTTTTTTCCGCTATATTCATTCGAAAGACATTTGGCCGTTTTGGGACTTACGAATATCTTATCAAACAAGGGAAGCAAGCCGCAATGGTCAACGTCCGCGTGGGTTACAAAAATTTGTTTTTCCATAGAGTCAAACTCGGGAAGTATCCTTTTAATAATAGCAACCATCTCGTCCTTGTAGCAAGCATAACCGCTATCCGCAAACAGCACATTTCCGTTGCTTTTAATAATTATTGTATTACTTCCGCAGGGCGGCTCAATAAGGACGATTTCGGTATTGTCGGTTATTTTATGAGTGCTTATTCGAGGGTTGAAGCTCTTTCCCTTTGATTTGCCGAGCAATTCGGAAAACTTGCTGATGCTGTCAAATGTTCGATAAGGAGAAAGCCCTTGCTCGTCAAGCGTTTGCATGGCAAGATTTACATGCACCAACAGTTCTCGGCTTACCTCCTCCGAAAGTCCCATTGTCTGAGATAATCCCATAACGTAGGTATTGTAAAAAATGCTGTTATCGTAAACCTTTTCGGAGCTGTTATAATCGATAACCCTGACCTTGCAGAATTGCTCCGCCTCCTTCAGGAATTTGGAGATTCTCTCATAATCATCAACATATAAGCCCATTTTGAAAAATTGATAATCGGTTCCGTTTTCCTGAGAGCTGATATAAGAAATATTGAAATTAAATTCATTTATAAGTGTAAGTATATCTGTTACGCTTCCCGGAACATCCCGAAGACGAAATTCTATCAAAACTATGCCGGTCTTATTTACGTTGCTTTGCAGGTATCCGATCTTTTCAAGCTCGGCATCCGCCTTTTTCAGCTGTTCCTCCGTTCCCTCCGCATCAATAAACAAGGTGTGAGAATCCACCGCCTTATTATAGCTGACACGGGTGATATTGATTTTCAAAGCCGAAAAGCATTTACTTGCCTTCAAAAATGCTCCTATCTGATTCGGCATAGATGTTACGTATGTTTTTTTCAGTTCCCTTCACCTCACTTTTTATTATAGCCGCAGGGAAAGCTCTCTGCGGCTATAATAATATATTACTTACTCATTTTTTCCAAATCGTTTTTGCGAATTTCCACACGTCTTACCTTACCGCTGATGGTCTTGGGAAGCTCGGCTGCAAATTCAACAATTCTCGGGTATTTATAGGGTGCGGTATGTGTTTTTACATATTCCTGAATTTCTTTTTTCAGTTCATCCGAACCCTCTTTGCCCTTTACAAGAACGATAGTCGCCTTTACAATCTGACCTCGAACCGGATCGGGAACGGGAGTGATGGCACATTCCAAAACGTATGGAAGCTCCATAATAACGCTTTCAACCTCAAAGGGGCCGATGCGATAGCCCGAAGATTTGATTACGTCATCGATACGTCCCACATACCAGAGATATCCGTCCTCATCCATACTTGCCTGGTCGCCTGTATGATAATAACCGTCGTGCCAAACCTCGTTGGTTTTTTCTTCATCAAGATAATATCCGATAAAGAGTCCGCAGGGTGCCTCGCCTTCTTTAGCACGGATACAGATTTCGCCGGTATCGCCGGTCTTGCACACATTACCGTCGGGATCGAGAACCACCACATCGTAGAGCGGACTGGGTTTACCCATAGAGCCGATTTTAGGAGTGGATCCTACGAAATTTGCGATTGACAACGTAGTTTCGGTCTGACCGAATCCTTCCATAATGGTAAAGTCGGATCGTAGCCATGTCGTTCTGTGAGCCAAGGAGTTGAGTGGAACCATTGTCTTCCTAAGACCGCTTGGCCTCCGACTTGGTTTACCCATAGAGCCGATTTTAGGAGTGGATCCTACGAAATTTGCGATTGACAACGTAGTTTCGGTCTGACCGAATCCTTCCATAATGGTA
>JAZSDB010000152.1:0-10479 GCA_045530975.1 Eubacteriales bacterium | reverse complement strand
GTTATCGGCGGCTGGGTGACAAAATATGCGGTTGTGTTTATAACCGGCGGTACAGCGCAGTCTGCGGCGGATGGCTATTTCGGCAGCTTTATTTCCTCCACCTGGGAGCCCTTGGGCTGGTTCCTTTTGTTTATGGGACTTACGGCATTGGTAGTGCTTTTCGGTGTAGAAAAGGGTGTAGAAAAGGTAAGCAAGGTTATGATGCCTGTGCTGGTTGTGCTCACCATCGCCATTTCAATCTATTCGGTAACCCGTCCCGGTGCAATGGAGGGCGTTAAATATTACCTTATGCCCGATTTCTCGAAGTTTTCCGCTACCACCGTTTTGGCGGCTATGGGACAGCTTTTCTATTCTATGTCCTTGGCGATGGGTATTATGATTACCTACGGTTCTTATATGAAAAAGGATGTAAGTATTGAAAAATCCGTTCACCAGATAGAAATTTTTGATACCGGCATCGCTTTCCTTGCAGGGCTTATGGTTATTCCCTCCGTGTTTGCCTTTGGCGGCGGAGAGGTAGGTAAGGGCCCCGGACTGATGTTTATCACCCTTCCCAAGGTGTTTGACAGCATCGGCGGTATTGCGGGAACGGTTGCAGGTGCCCTGTTCTTTATTTTGGTTCTTTTTGCGGCACTGACCTCCTCTATCTCGCTGATGGAAACGGTTGTTTCTATATTCAGGGATAAGTTTGGCTGGGGCAGACGTTTTACCTGCATTTTCGTGTTTATCGGATGTATTGCAATAGGTGCGCCCTGCTCCTTGGGCAACGGTGCGTGGAGTCATATCCAAATCGGCGGCATGGCAATTCTGGATATGTTCGATTTCATTTCCAACAGCGTTATTATGCCCATCGTGGCGCTTCTCACCTGTATCTTTATCGGTTATGTGGTTAAAACAAAAACCGTTACAGACGAAATCGAAAACAACGGAAAATTCAAATTCAAAAAGCTGTTCAATGTGATGATAAAATACATCGCACCCATTTTTATCGTATTGATTCTTGTGTCCTCTGTGCTGGATGCATTGGGCATTATGAAAATATAAAACGAAAACCGTGGATAAGCGTATCCACGGTTTTTTGTTATTCTGCATATATAACCTTTTGTGTTCTGGGAGAGGGAGAGGGAAGCGGTCCGTTGCGGTAACCGAGAATACAGTTTCCCACACCGACATAGCCATCGGGCACGCCCAGCTCGGAAGCTATCCTTCGGCCCTCGGGAGAATCGAAAACCTGCCTTGCACGGTGTATCCAGCAGGAGTCCACTCCCAGTGAATAGGCCGCATTCATAAGGTTTGCCATTGCTACCGAGCCATCCTCCACATAGGTGTAGCGGTCGGTGTCGGCAAACACCACGATAACTGCCGGTGCCCCGTAAAACGGATCGCTGTCGGAGGACATAACCTCTGCATTGAGCTTGGAGATTTTCTTTATAAGCTCCTTGTTTGTTATTACAAGAAAGAGGGTGTTCTGACGGTTTTTGCCGGTGGGAGCATAAAGCCCTGCCTCCACAATCTTTTCCAGAATATCCTTCGGAATGGGCTTGTCGGAATAACTGCGCACGCTTCTGCGTTCCTTCAAGCAACGGAGAGTTTCGTTCATATCACACCTCAAAGATTTCTAAGATAAGGGTTATTTCGTCTTTCCTCGGAAAGGGTGGTGGGACGGTCGTGACCGGGATAAATCTCATAATCTCCGGGAAGATTTTTCAGCGCACGGAGGGAGCGTATCATCTGCTCCTCATTACCTCCGAGGTCGGTCCTGCCAATGCTGTTTTTAAACAGGGTGTCGCCGGTAAACATTACGCCGTCAAAGACATAGCAAACACTGCCGGGGGTGTGGCCGGGTGTGGGAATAACATAAAAGTCAAAACCCGCAACCGAATATTCGCCCTCCTTGGAGAAGGTATATTCCGCCGGCTCGAAGGGGCGGGGGTCATAGGGGATTATGGCGCTGAACATATCTCTTTCGGTAAGCATGTGAGCATCCCTTTCGTGAATGGCTACGGGCACATTTACTCCGCGCAGGTCGCCCACCTCGAGGATGTGGTCAAAATGGCCGTGGGTGAGGAGTATAAGTCGGCAAACCGCATCGGCACGGTGCAGGGCGTCCTGAATAACGGTAAGGTCTGCACCGGGGTCTATAACTATTGCATCGCGGGTTTCGGGATTGCGCACAATATAGCAATTTGTGCCCAGAGTGCCTACTTCCACACGCTTTACTATCATATCCTTCATATTTGAGCTCCTTTATCTGAAAAAGTGAAAATCTGTGTTCTTAATCATTATATAACGAAGAAAACCAAATGTAAATAGCGAAAACCGACGATAAATGAAAAAAAGTAAATTTATAAAAAGCTCTTGACAAGGCGGTGACGAAGTATTATAATGCTCGTGTGAAAAAATCCAAATAAAAGCATAGACAAGGACACGGGTCGAATCGATTTTGGTTTTCAGAGAGTTGCCGTTTGGTGCGAGGCAACAGCCGCCGATACGATTTATCACCTTCGAGCTGCTCACCTGAAATTACAGTAGGGTGTGCCGGAGTTTCCGCCGTTTAAAGGGAAGAGCGTATTGCGCGCCGCAAATGAGTGGTATAATGTTACTATGTTTGTAGTTTCATCTCGTTGCAGATGGAGCTATTTTTGTTTTTATTCGGGTTTTGCGAAATTTAATGCTTTTTCGGAGGACGAAAATGGAACAGACAAAATTGATCGCAGGACGCCTGAAGTGGGCGAGAGAAAATCTTGATATTCCCGTTGCCGCTATGGCGGATGCGTGCGGAATCGGACAGGAAGAATATCTGCGCTTGGAAACCGGTGAGGAGGATTTCTCCTTTACCTTCCTTTTTAAGTGCGCAAAGCTTCTCGGTATGGATATTTCCGAGCTTGTTTCGGGCAGTGACCCCAAACTGGATTTCTACAATCTTACCCGTGCGGGCGGCGGTATGCCCATCAAGCGTGAAAAGGGCTTTGAATACCGTCACGTAGCACCCCTTTTGAAAAATCGTATGGGTGAGCCCTTTATCGTTACCGCAAAATACGAGGAGGATGCTCAGAATAAGCCCATTCCCGTTGCAACCCATAAGGGTCAGGAATTCAATCTTATTCTTTCGGGACAGCTGAAGGTTCAGCTGGGTAAGCATACCTATGTTATGAATCCCGGCGATACCGTTCATTACGACAGCTCCCACCCCCACGGTATGATTGCGGTGGGCGGAAGCGACTGTACCTTCCTTGCGGTTGTATTCAAGGTAGAGGGCGCGGCGGAATATTTCCACGATCATATGACCGCTCACGAAGCTGTAAAGCCCCTGGTTCTGGAGCACGATTACACCGATTGCATCTACAAGCAGTTTGTGGATGAAACCTTTGATGAGTGCGGAAGACTTACCGGCATCAAGCTTCATTGCAACGATAACTTCAACTTTGCTTATGATGTTGTGGATGCGTTGGCCGCAAAGGTTCCCAATAAAAAATGTATTCAGTGGGTTGGTAACGACGGCACCGAAATGGAATTCACCTTCTCCGATATATCCCGCCTTTCCTCCAAGGCCGCAAATTACTTTGCAGGGCTCGGAATCAAGAAGGGCGACAGAGTTATGCTGGTGCTTAAGCGTCATTGGCAGTTCTGGGTATGTATGATTGCTCTTCATAAGCTGGGTGCTGTGGCCGTACCCGCCACCAATCAGCTTGTTGAGCACGATTTTGAATATCGCTTCAATGCAGGCGAAATAAGCGCAATTGTCTGCACCGCCGACGGAAATACCGCCGAAGAGGCAGAGAGAGCAGCCGCCAAGGCGCCCACTATGAAAACCAAAATTATGGTCAGGGGCACAAGAGAGGGCTGGGAGGATTTCGACAGCAATTTCATAAATTGCTCTTCGGTTTTCGACCGTGTTCAGAATTCCAAGGACGATCCCTCCGTTATGTTCTTCTCCTCCGGCACTACGGGTTATCCCAAGCTTGCTATGCATAGCTTTACCTACCCCCTCGGTCACATCGTAACAGCCAGACATTGGCACTATGTGGATCCCAACGGTCTGCACTTTACCATTTCAGATACCGGCTGGGGCAAGGCACTGTGGGGTAAGCTTTACGGCCAGTGGCTGTGTGAAAGCGCTGTGTTTGTATATGATTTTGACAGGTTTGATGCCTCCAAGCTTCTGCCTATGTTCAAAAAATACAACATCACCACCTTCTGCGCACCGCCCACTATGTATCGCTTCTTTATCCGTGAGGACCTTTCCAAGTACGATCTGTCCTCCCTCAAGCACGCCACCATTGCAGGCGAAGCGCTCAACCCCGAGGTTTACAAGCTCTTCTACAATGCAACAGGTCTTAAACTGATGGAGGCCTTCGGTCAGACCGAAACCACGCTGGCTATCGGCAATCTTTACGGTGTAGAGCCCAAGGTTGGCTCTATGGGCAAGCCCAGTCCTGCTTATGATGTGGACCTTGTTGACGAGGACGGCAATTCGGTAGGTGTAGGAGAAGAGGGCGAGATTGTTATCCGCCTGAAGGAGGGCGAGGAGCGTCCCTTTGGCCTGTTCCTCGGCTATTACAAGAATCAGGAAGCCACCGACAACGTTCTTAAGTCCGATATGTATCACACCGGCGACACCGCTTGGCGTGATGAGGACGGTAATTTCTGGTATGTGGGCCGTGTGGACGATGTTATCAAGTCCAGCGGTTACCGTATCGGACCCTTTGAGATCGAAAGCGTTATTATGGAGCTTCCCTATGTTCTCGAATGTGCAATTACGGGTGTGCCCGATGAAACCCGAGGACAGGTTGTAAAGGCCACCATCGTTCTTACCAAGGATAAGGAACCCTCCGAGGAATTGGTTAAGGAAATTCAGAACTATGTAAAAACCCACACCGCACCCTATAAGTATCCCCGCCGTGTGGAATTTGTGGATAGTCTGCCCAAGACAATATCCGGTAAAATCCGCAGAAAGCAGATTCGTGAAAACGATAAAAATGCTTAATGTGGGAAAAAGCTTTGAACAATGTAAAAGAAATATAAATTCTTGAAAAACCATTGACAAAGCGGTACTATATGTTAAAATTATTTAAGGCAATAGGCGCAGGTCAGTTCCTGCGCCTAATGTTCCCTTTTTAAAAAACTCTTTGAAAGAGATATTTCATGGAAAAAATACCTTTGCTGGTGGTGGTAGGACCTACCGCAAGCGGAAAAAGCAGATATGCCGTGGAGCAGGCAATCAAGCTCGGCGGCGAAATAATCAGCGGCGATTCTATGCAGATTTACAAGAAAATGGATATCGGCACCGCCAAGCCCACCGTGGAAGAAATGTGCGGTGTGCCCCATCATCTTATAGATGTGGCCGATATAAGCGAGCCCTTTTCCGCCGCAAGGTTTGTCGCCCTTGCTTCAGCGGCGATAAGGGATATTGCTTCCCGAGGACGACTGCCTATAATTGCAGGCGGCACCGGTCTGTATATCGATACCTTAATATCGGGAACCGAGCTTTCTGCCACCGAGGAGGACGAGGAATTGCGTGCTCAGCTCTTCCGTAAAGCGGAGGAAATGGGTAATGAATTCCTCCATAAGGAGCTTTTATCGGTTGACCCTCAGTCTGCCGAAAATATTCATCCCAACAATGTAAAGCGTGTGGTTCGTGCTCTGGAAATCTATTACAAAACGGGCAAGACCAAAACCGAGCTGGACAAAAAAAGCAGGGAAGGGGAAAGCATTTATGCGCCCCACACCGTTTATCTCTGCCCCGCTCAGCGTGAAAATATATACGAGCGTATCGACAGACGTGTGGATCTGATGTTCCAGATGGGCTTGGAAAAAGAGGTGCGTGAGCTTGCGGAGTTGGGCTTGAGAGATACTCCCACCGCATCGCAGGCCATAGGGTATAAGGAGTTTTATCCCTATTTTGACGGAGAAACGGATATAGCAACGGTTCGTGAAAATATTTGCCTGAACACCCGTCATTATGCAAAAAGACAGCTCACCTGGTTTAACCGCAAGGGTGCCGATGAGATAATAAACATATAATAGCTAATAGCTCGAAAAATCAAGGAAAGGAGGCCCGCTATGGCAGAGGGAAACAAAAGCAATCTTCCGAACAAAAGAAAAACAAGTGCTCCTGCGCCGGTAAGGCGAATTAAGGCAGAGAAAAGTAAAGCCGCTGTATTTGCAAGAGTGGCGAAGAGATTTTTTGCTCAGTTCGGTACGGCAATACTTTCGGTTGCCGTTGTGGCCTACGTGTTCCTTCAGCTTATGCTCAATGTGGGCACCTTGATAGATACCGAGCCGGCGGAATATGCCACCGTTACCGAAAGCTCCGAGCTGGAGGCATTTATTTTCCGTAACGAAAAGCTCGTTCCGGCAGGCGCTGTGGGCACAAACTGCTTTATTGCCTCCGATGGGCAAAAGGTGCGCCGCGGTGAAAATGTGGCTATTACCTATTCCGACCCGAAGGACGTTGAAACTCAGCAAAAGATAAATAAGCTGGATGAAAGAATTTCGGTGCTTGAAAAGAGCAACCTTTCCGTGGGCGCATCCACTACCAATGTGGCACTGCTGGATTCCGAGATAAACGAGCTGGTGCTTTCCATTGTGCGCCGTGCCGATACAAACGATTTTGAAAAGCTGAAAAAGGATAAAGAGGCACTGCTGGTTTTGATGAACCGCAGAGAGGCAATTATAAAATCCCACAGCTATTCCCCCGAAATTTCTGCTCTTTACAGAGAAAGAGCGGACCTTACAAAGCAGCTTACGGGAACGAATTTTATAGCTCAATCTCCTGTGGGCGGTTACTTCTATTCCGATGTGGACGGATATGAAAATATCTTCACAATGGACAAGCTGGAAAATCTCACCAGCGAGGAATTTGAAACGCTGGCAGATTCTCTGCCCGATGAAAATGTAATAAAAAGCTCTGCGGGAAAGGTTGTTGTGGGCTCTACTTGGTATATGGCGGTTTCTCTCGACAAGCGCACTGCAGAGGAATTCCGTGAGGGTAGAAAATATACCGTCAGATTTCAGTATTCTGATAATAAGGAGTTGAAAATGACCTTGGAACGCAAGCTGATGCGAAGCAACAAGGATATGACAGTGCTTATATTCAGCTCCAATCAGCTGCCCGAGAATTTCGATTATACTCGATGCCAGACGGTTGAACTGCCCAGCGGCAGTCACGAGGGATTGCGTATCCGCAACGAAGCAATCCGTATAAAGGACGGCGTAACCGGTGTTTATGTAGTGGCCGGCTCTAAAATTGCATTTAAGAAAATAACGGTTCTTTATAATTACGGCAGCTATTCAATTTGCGCGCTGCCCGTAAATCCCGCTTATCCCAACCGAAAGGATATTACCTACAATTCGTCCACCGAGCTGTCCTTGCACGATTCGGTGGTAACCGGCGGAGAAGAGGTTTATGACGGAAAGCGGCTTAACTGAGCAACCGTGTGTTAAGAGGTGTTTTATGAATACCGAAAAACAGGTTTCGGAAAATATAGCACGTATAAAAGGTGAAATAAACGGCAGGGCCCGACTTCTTGCCGCCACAAAAACCGTGCCTGCCGAAATGATAAATTTTGCCATCTCAGAGGGTATAGATCTTATTGGCGAAAACCGTGTGAATGAGCTGGTGGAAAAGTATCCCTATATAAACAGAGATAAAACAGAGCTTCATTTTATAGGAGCGCTGCAAACCAATAAGGTTAAATATATTATCGATAAAGTGGATATGATTCAATCGGTGGACCGTGAATCGTTGGCACTGGAAATAGAACGTCAGGCGGCAAAGCACGGCATCGTAATGCCGGTTCTTGCAGAGGTGAATATCGGCTTGGAGGAAACAAAATCCGGCGTGCTTCCCGAAAAGGCGGCCGAGTTTTGCCGATTTCTTTCCTCTCTGCCTCATATAAAGCTGTGCGGGCTGATGGCAATTCCGCCAAAATGCGAAAATTCCGACGGTAATCGGGAATATTTTTGCAAAATGAAGAAAATATTTGTTGACATATCGCACCTAAATGTAGATAATAGTAATATGGGTATTTTATCGCTTGGTATGAGCGATGATTACCTTACGGCAGTAGAATGCGGCTCCACCTTGGTACGTGTGGGCAGTGCACTGTTCGGAAAAAGGAATTATAATTTATAATTAAGAATATTTATGGAGGTACAATTATGGGATTTATGAACCGTTTGGGAGATCTCTTCAAGAGCGAAGATGATTTCGAAGAAAATGAAGAATTCGAAGAATACGAGGAAGAAGAGGAAGCAGCACCTGCACCCGCACCTGCTCCCACACCCAAGCCCACTCCCGTTTCCAGACCTACCGGTGGTATTTCTTCCGGCGCCGCTTTGGAAATGAAGGTTATCAAGCCCGAACGTTTTGATGAAGTTCGTGCTATCGGCGAACATCTTCTTGCAAGACGTACCGTAGTGCTCAACCTTGAAGAAACCAATAAGGAAACCACCAAGAGAATTATCGACTTCCTCTGCGGTGTTGTTTTCGCTATCGACGGTCAGGTTAAGAAGGTTGCCAACGCTACATACGTTGTAACACCCAAGAATGTAGATGTTTCTGGCGAACAGAACGAACAGCCCGAGGAAGAAGTAGCTTCTGCAAAGCCCAGAGAGCTCTTCCGCTAAACCTACAACCTTATCGGAGATTATCCATTGGATCAATTGTTTTATGTCGTATCGGCAACGGTATATCACTTCCTTTCGGCAATGACCTGGCTTTTATTGGCCAGAGTGCTGTTGGGCTTCTTTATGGATGAAGAATCACCTCTGCTGGTGTTTTGCTGTGTGGTTACCGAACCGATAGTTTCTCCTGTGCGGGGCTTGCTTGCCCGCATCCCCGCTCTTGAAGGAAGTCCTATCGACTTTTCCTTTATGGCGACCTGCCTTTTAATAATAATTGTTCAATCTGCACTACCTGTATAGCGTAGTGCTTTTGGGCGTTTTTTGGCATGTCTGCTTTTAAAAGCTTAATTGCGGCGAGGGGGAAACCCCTTTGCCGCACCCGAATTACGAAAATAATAACCTTTATATAAATTTCGAAATGGAGTTTCAAAATGCTTGCACCCCACGAACTGAAAAATAAACAGTTCCAGAAATCCTTCAAGGGCTACAACCCTCAGGAAGTTGATGAATATCTGGAATTTCTTCTTGAAAAATATACCGAGGCCTATCGTGAAAACAACGAATTGGAGCGTAAGCTTCGCATAGTTGTTACCAATCTTGATGAAATCAAGGATGAGGAGGAATCTATCCGCAGCACCCTTATTTCCGCTCAGAAGATGGCCGAAAAGATTATTGCCGATGCCAACGACCGTGCCGATGTTATTACCGGTGCAATCAAGGACCGTTGCGACGGTGTTATTGCCGAATTCCGTCAACAGCTTCAGGTCGAAAAGGAAAAGGCATGGATAATCCGTACCCGCATTATCGATTTTAAAAAGCAGGTTTATGAGCTTTACGGCAAGCACATCGAGGAATTGAAGGACCTTAGCGTAAATGAAATCGAGGACATTGTGTTCCCCAATGATGATGCTATCGTTACCGGCATATTCAACGATGTGAAAACCCGAATTGAGGCAGAGAACGAGCGTCGTAAGAACGTGCGTGAGCTGAAGGAACAGCCCATTATCACTCCCGACCCCGAGGAAGCGGCGGCCGCATCGGTTCCTGAAGCCGTAACCGACGACGAAATCAAGTTCGAGACCCCCAAGGAAGACAATAATGAAGCAACTTCTCCCGTAAAGGAAGCTCCCGCCGAAAAGGCCGAGCCCGAAACCGAGGCGGAGAAAGCCGAAGATGAATATTTGAAATTTATGATGGGAGAAGGCACCGCAGAATAATCGGTGGCCTGAAACAATTAGATATGAAAGATTATAAGGATACACTTAATTTGCCCGCAACTGATTTCCCGATGAGGGCAAATCTTCCCACCAAGGAGCCCGAAACGCTGGAGCATTGGAACGCTGAAGACCTTTATGGCAAAATGCTTGCCAAGAATGAGGGTAAGCCCTCCTTCGTGCTTCACGACGGCCCTCCCTTCTCCAACGGTTATATCCACATGGGCCATGCCTTGAACAAGGTTTTGAAGGATTTTATTGTAAAATCCAAGGCGATGAGCGGATATTACGCTCCCTATGTTCCCGGTTGGGATAACCACGGTCTGCCCATTGAAAGAGCTATTGAAAAATCCAAAAAGGATTTGAATAAGGATATGTCCGTGCCTGAATTCAGAAAGGCCTGCGAGGATTTCGCAGAGGACTTTATCCAAAAACAGCTGGCGGGCTTTAAGCGTCTTGGCGTTGTTGGCGATTGGGATGCTCCCTACCGCACAATGGACAAGCACTTTGAAGCACAGGAGGTTAAAATCTTCGGTGCTATGTTCGATAAGGGTTATATTTACAAGGGCCTCAAGCCCGTTACCTGGTGCCCCTTCTGCGCTACCGCAGTGGCAGAAGCCGATATCGAATATCACGA
>JAZSDB010000120.1:0-4803 GCA_045530975.1 Eubacteriales bacterium | reverse complement strand
AGGAATTTACCGATTCATCGGGAGTGGAGGGTTCATCGGGCTCGATGGGCTGAGTGGGGTCGTTGAGGTTGCGCTCGGGAAATTCGATAAGGCCTGCCAGAACCTCTGCCTCGGTAACAACCAACATCATACCCGTACCGGTTTCGTTATCAAGGTCGAAGCTGTAATCAAAGGCCAACCAATCGCCTGCCTTAACCGCAAGTGCGGCAACCTTATCCTCCCAATTGGGGTATTTAGCGGCATCATTGGGGTTACTGCTGGAGGAATGTACCGCAATAAATATCTGGCCCTCTTTAAGGGTTACAGAGGGCATTTCTCCGCCCATAGCGGTACCGTTGGTGATAACTCTGTAAATGTCGCTTGCTTCCTTTTCGGCAAGGAACCAGATTGCCCACTTACTGCCCACATTTGCAAGGGCTTCATTGTTGGTAACAACGGTGGCATCCTCGCCTTCAATGGTGCCGTTTACATCGTCAATATCAAAAACATAGCCGATAGCGGTATCGTAAACAGCATTACCGTCGGAGCCGATGGTGTATTCTGCGGCCATGGGGGACACAGTCATAGTAACGAAAAGGGTTAATGCGAAAAGAAATGCTGCAAATTTTTTCATAAAAACCTCCGTTTATTCTGCCTTATCGGCGAAATATTTTTCTATCATCTCACGGGCACCGTCGGGCACAGCGCCAACCAAAGAACGATTATACCTTAAAAGCTCACGAACGTATGTAGAGCTTATGTGGTCCATCCCGCTTTCCGCAGGAAGAACAATGGTTTCGGGCACACCCAAATCCTTATTTATAATAAACAAGCTCCGCTCGTAATCAAAATCGGTTCCCGTACGGGCGCCCCTTACAAGGACAGGGCCTTCGTATTTTTTACAGAATTCGGCAAGGAGTCCCTCGCATCTTTCCACCACTACGTTATCCATACCGTCAACGGCGGCCTGCACCGACTGAATACGTATGCTTTCGGGCAGAAAGGAGTTTTTTTCGGTATTGGTGGATATGGCTATAACCACCTTATCGAAGAGCTTGGACGCTCTTGCAATGACATCGAAATGACCTACTGTAATAGGGTCGAAGCTGCCGGAAATAATTGCGGTATTCATATTATTCCTCCTTTTGCGAGAGGCGGAAAATGGTTACATGGCTTTTTCCGTAACGATAGGACTTGGATTCCCAGCCCTCCACAGGTGAAGGGATACCGTCACGGTCGGATTCTGCCACAATTATGGCGTTTTCCGCCAAAACCCCTGTATATTGCAGACGGTGGAGCACCTCATCGATGGCACCCTTTGCATAGGGAGGGTCCAGAAATACCAGCCCAAAGCTTTCCTTGCCCGATGCGGTGCGGAGATATTCCTTCCAATCGGCAGTGAAAACCTTGCACTGTCCCATCAGCTTTGCTTTCAGAGCATTTTCCTTTATAATCTCGGTGGCGGCACGGGAGGAATCCACTATAACGGCACGGGCGGCACCTCTGGAAAGAGCTTCCAGCGCCATCTGACCGCATCCGCCGAAAAGGTCCAGCACGGTTCTGTCCTGAAGGTCGAACTGGATGGCGGAAAATATGCCTTCCTTGCAGATTTCGGTGGTAGGTCTTGTATCATTACCTGCAAGAGTTTTCAGCTTGGTTCCTCTGGCTATACCTGTAATTATTCTCATTTTAATCCTTTCCGAAATACTCTAAAACCGCACGAGCCGTTTCCTCGTTAATTCCCTTAACCTCCATAAGCTGTTGGAGATTTGCCTCCTTCAAGGCATTCAAGGTGCCGAAATGAAGCATTAAATCGTTGGCACGCTTGGCGCCCACACCCTTTATCTCGGTAAGTGAGCTTTTCTTGACAGCGTTCCTCCGCTTTGCATCCATCAGAGCAAGAGAATAGCGGTGTACCTCTTCTTGTATTTTATAGACAAACACAAAGGCATCCTGACGGGTTATCAGAGAAACCTCCCCTTCTCCGTCGGTCAATGTCCTTGTTTTGTGATGTTCGTCCTTTATCATTCCGAAAACGGGGATATGCAGCCCCATTTCACGCAAAACCGCCTTGGCACGGTTAACCTGAGTCACACCGCCGTCCATAAGGATAAGGTCGGGATATTCCCAGCCGGCTTCATCGTTATCGTGAGCAAAGCGGCGGCGCAGGCATTCCTCCAATGCGGCAATATCGTTGCCGTCATTTACGGTGCGAACATTAAAGGAACGGTATTTCTTTTTGGCAAACATGCCGTGCTCCAGCACTATCATTCCGCAGGTGGTATAATCGCCGCCGGAATGGGATATATCGTAGGATTCTATCCTGTCGGGAACGACCTCAAGACCGAGCAAGGCGGCAAGAGAAACAAGAAAATCCTTTTTCTTGTCCTCGGAAGCACGTTTATGCAAAAGCAGCTGGCGCGCATTATCCTCCGCACGTACCGAAAGAGCTCTCATATCACCTCTTTCGGGGATGACAACCTTTACCTTATATCCTGCAAGAGTTGTTAAATAATCCGAAAGGAGGGTTATATCATTCTCCTCCATATTATAGCTGACATAAATCCTTTTGGGAACATATCCCCTCAATTCGTAGTACCTCTGGAAAAAGGAAACAAGCGAGGTACTGCTGATAATTTCATCAGCACCGAAAAAGAAGTTTTCTCTGTCAACTATTGCGCCGTTACGGATAAAAAGCAGTGAAAGGGCACTGCCCAAATCATCGGCATAGACACCTATAATATCTGCTTCCACATCGGGAGAGCAAACAATCTGCTGGCGGTCGCTAAGCTTTTTAACCGCATAAATGCAATCACGAAACTTGGCCGCAAGCTCAAAATTAAGGCCCTCGGAGGCAATCTCCATGCTTTCTTCCAGCTGAGCGAGGAGCTTTTTACCGTCGCCCTTCAGCAATGCGGCGGCACGGGAGCATAGCTCACGGTATTCCTCGGAGGAAACATTGCCCTTCACACAGGGCGCACAGCACCTTCCGATATGGTAATTCAGGCAGGCACGTCCCTTCCCCATATCCTTTGGAAAGGTCTTTCCGCAGGTAGGGAGAGAAAAGGCCTTCCGCACCGTTTCCAGAATATTCCTTGCCACATTGTGGGAGGAATAGGGGCCGAAATATTTATCGTTATTATCGCTGCGCTTATAAACCACCGAAAATTCGGGATAAGCGCTGTTTGTCATTTTTATATAAGGATATCCGCCGCCGTCCTTCAGCTTGATATTATAGCGGGGCTGAAACTGTTTTATGAACTGATTTTCCTGTATAAGGGCTTCAAGCTCGGTAAGGGTAAAATACACCTCGAAATCATAAACCGATTCCACCATTCTTTTGGTTTTTCCGTGGTGGTCGGAGCTTGGTGCAAAATAGCTTGAAACACGGTTTTTAAGCGCCTTTGACTTGCCCACATAAATAATACGTCCCGACTTATTTCGCATTATATACACGCCGGGTGTGGCGGGAAGCAGACGCGCTTTTTCAAAAAGCTCATCACGTGTCATTACAGATACCTACAAAAAATGCCCTGAACATATAGCTCAAGGCGTTTTTTCACAATATATTATTCTTCACAGCCGCTAAGGATAAGAGCAACAAGACCGTCAACAGCAGCTTCTTCATCCACGCCGTCGGCAAGGATAGTGATTATATCACCCTTGGAAATGCCCAAGGAAAGAACGCCCAACAAGCTCTTCGCGTTGGCTCTGCGGTCGCTGTTTTCAACCCAAACGGAGCTACGGAAGGAATTGGCCTTCTGTATGAAATGTGTGGCAGGTCTTGCGTGAAGACCAATGCTATTGGTGATTTCAATATTCTTAGTGATCATAATTATACCCCCATATATACTACATTATACCAAACAGTTTATGTCAAATCAATAGAAAAATAATGGAGGATTAACCGAAATACACAAAGCCAAGCTCTTATTTTTTGTCGATAATGACATCACAAGGGCTATTCCTTGATTTCTATCACCTTAAACATACCCTCTACATTTGCATCACCTGCGGTAAGCGTGTAGGTGGTATTGAGGTTTATTTTTTCATCGTTTTCCGAATAAAATCTGCCCAATCGGCTGTATCCTGTGCACACCACGGTGATGGTTGTATTTCCATCCTGGTCATTTTTGAGAGAATGCAGATTCAGATACACCTTGCTTTCGGGATCGGAGGAATCCAATTGCAGGGTAAGCTCGCTGTTGGTAACAAGGCCCGTAATGTTTTCTTCCGTGGCGTCACCTGCCACAAAGGTCATCTCCAGCGATGCCATTTGAGGGTGACCGAAGGCCTCGTTAATGCTATCTCTGAAAAACAGTGCGCCGACAGAGCAAATCAATGCAATAACGATGGCAAGATCCAAAATATTCAATTTAAACTTACGCTTATGCATTATATTATTCCTCCATCACACTGTATTGATGCCGTGAGCAAATTTCGTAGGCCGAGCCGCAAAGACCTAAAACAAGCCAAAGGGAGGCATATACACGAAAATCGGCAAAAAGATTGAATATCAGCGAGCAGGCCAAAAGCATTATTACCGATGCCACAACGGTTCCGCAATAAAGAGAAACCACACGGGTGCGGTTTAATGCCATACAGCCCAGAGCTCTTTGAAGCACCAGCAAAACCGATATTACAAATATTACTGTTCCGACAATGCCGTTTATTCCGATAAAGGACTGCCAGAAATTGGCATTTATATCAAAGCCGGACAAGGCGGCACTGCCTTCGCTTGCAGAAACGGGAAGGTGGAAGGAGGCAAAATCCGATATTACCGCAAAGGAGGGCATCAATACCAGAGCACCGCCCAAAATACTT
>JAZSDB010000197.1:0-9552 GCA_045530975.1 Eubacteriales bacterium | reverse complement strand
GAGTTGCGAGCTGGGTACTGCCGTCAGTTTACCGTCGCGGATAACCTTGGACGTTGCCGCGGACATTTTTTGTAGAGCCTCAATCGCTTTTTCCGCTTTGCTTTCCTGAAAAACACCTAAAACCGCATTGAGAATAACTACAAACAGAATTATAAATACGTCTGCCAGCGATTCGTTTTCAACCAAAGCGGTAATAAAGCTTACTGCAGCCGCCACCAATAAAACAATAATCATCGGGTCGGCAAGCTGTAATAAAAACTTTTTCCATAGAGGAACGGCAGGCGGCTCCTCTAATTTGTTGGCTCCGTTTTCCGTTAATCTGTTTTTTGCTTCAGCCGAGGTTAAACCCTCTGCGCTTGTATTAAAATGCTTGAAAACATCAGATATTTGTTCCAGATAATGCTTCATATTTTACTCCTTTGGGATAATCTTTGCAGGTAAACAAAAAACAAGACAATTATGGCATAACCATAAAAGTCTTGCGTAGAAACGTTCGCCCGGGCATAAAGCCGTGATGTCGTGCGACGCACACCGATGTGCCGCTACTCCCTTTTATATAAACATTGTACCATAATTTGGTTGTGATGTCAATAAATTTCCTGCGCTTTATTTGTTAATATTTCGACAATGCGGCATTGATAATCTATTGACAAAACCCTTGGTATATAATATAATATCTTGATAAATGTAATGTTATTCGGAGGAATTTATGGATAACAATTTTCTTGCTGACCTTCTCTATCCCGGCGTGACTGCATTTCCCGAGGATATGGAAGCCCGATACCCCAAACGTAACCTTCCCGAGGGCGCCAAGGTAACCCGTCTTGCCCCCAGCCCTACGGGTTTTCTCCATATAGGCAATCTTTACGGCGCATTGACCGATGAACGCCTTGCCCACACATCCGGAGGTGTTTTCTATCTTCGTATAGAGGATACCGATGCAAAGCGTACCGTGCCCAACGGCATTGCAATCATTATCGAAACCCTGAAGAAATTAGGCGTCGAGTTTGATGAAGGTGCCGTTATCGACGGTGATAAGGGTGATTACGGCCCCTACCGTCAGAGCGACCGTGCCGAAATATATCAAACCTATGCCAAGCAGCTCATCAGAGAGGGTAAGGCATATCCCTGCTTCTGCACCGAGGAAGAGCTTTCCGCTATCCGTGCCAAGCAGGAGGAAGCTAAGCTTACTCCCGGCTATTACGGCGAATATGCTATATGGCGAGATGCTTCACTGGAGCAGATTCAGGCCAAGCTTAATGAGGGTGCGCCCTTTGTGCTTCGCTTCCGCTCCGAAGGAAATATAAACAATAAGATGAAGTTCAGAGATGAAATCAAGGGCGAAATCGACGTTACCGAAAATGATATCGACCACGTAATTCTCAAAAGCGACGGAATCCCTACCTATCACTTCGCTCATGCGGTAGATGACCACCTTATGGGCACTACCCACGTTGTCCGTGATGAAAGCTGGCTTTCCACCCTTCCTTTCCATATCCAGCTTTTCAAGGCGCTGGGCTTCAAAATGCCAAAATACTGCCATACAGCTCAGGCATTAAAGCTCGATAACGGTAATAAACGAAAAATATCCAAGCGTAAGGACCCCGAGTTCGGCTTGGCATACTACCATGCACAGGGCTATCCCGTGGCCGCAGTGAGAGAATACCTTCTCACTATGCTCAATTCAAATTTTGAGGAATGGCGTCTTGCCAATCCCGATGCGCCGCTGGAGGATTTCAAGTTCACCACCAAGAAAATGAGCGTTTCCGGTTTCCTGTTTGATCTGGACAAGCTCAATGATATTTCCAAAAACGTTATTTCTCGTATGACAGCCGAAGCGGTTTACGATTACACTCTCGCTTGGGCCAAGGAAAACGATGTTGAATTTGCCAATATTCTGGAAGCGGATAAGGAATATGCTATCCGTATTCTCAATATCGGTCGTGGCGGTAAAAAGCCCCGTAAGGATATTGCTCTCTGGAGCGAGGTGAAGAGCTATATGTCCTTCTTCTATGATGAGCTTTTCACCGCTACCGATGCTATCCCCGAACAGTTTTCACAGTCCGATGTTGCTTCTGTGCTGGATGCTTTTAAGGCAAGCTACGATGAAAATGACGATCAAAGCCAATGGTTCACCAAAATCAAGGAAATCGCCGCAAATTGCGGCTTCTGCCCCGATATGAAGCAATACAAGGCAGACCCGAGCGCATTTAAGGGCTCGGTGGCCGATGTAAGTATGTTCCTCCGTGTTGCTGTAACCGGCAGGATGAATTCCCCCGACCTTTATGAGGTTATGCAAATTCTCGGCAGGGAAAAGGTACTTGCCCGAGTTTCCCGTTAAAGGAGAAAAATATGGAATCCACAAACTTTATTCACGAAATAATAGATAATGATATTGCGGCGAATCCTTCCTTGAAGGTTCACACCCGTTTCCCGCCGGAGCCCAACGGTTATCTTCATATCGGACATTGCAAGGCATTGGTTATCGATTTTTCCACTGCGGTAAAATACGGCGGCCTTTGCAACCTTCGTATGGACGATACCAACCCCGCAAAGGAGGATACCGAATTTGTAGACGCTATAAAGGAGGATATCCACTGGTTGGGATTTGATTGGGACGATAGATTTTTCTATGGCTCCGATTATTTTGAAGAAACCTATAAATTGGCAGAACAGCTCATCATAAACGGACATGCTTATGTTTGTGAGCTGTCCCCCGAGCAGTTCAGTGAGTACCGCGGTGACCTTCAGCGCCCTGCTATTTCTCCCTATCGTGACAGACCTATGGAGGAAAGTCTGGATTTGTTCAGACGTATGCGAGCAGGCGAATTCCCCGAAGGAAAATATACCCTTCGTGCAAAAATCGATCTTGCCTCCGGTAATTTCAATATGCGAGATCCTGTTCTTTACCGCATAAGATATATCGATCACCACCGTCAGGGTACAAAATGGTGTATTTTCCCTATGTATGATTTTGCGCACCCCATTCAGGATGCTCTCGAGGGAATTACCCATTCTCTTTGCTCCCTTGAATACGAGGATCATCGTCCCTTATATAATTGGGTTATCGAGCATTGCGATGTTCCCTCCACACCCCGCCAGATCGAGTTTGCGCGCCTTAATGTAACCAATACTGTTATGAGCAAGCGTTTCCTCCGTTCCTTGGTGGAGAATAATCTTGTAGACGGCTGGGACGACCCCCGTATGCCCACCCTCTGCGGCCTTCGCAGAAGAGGTTATCCCGCTTCCGCCATTCTCGATTTTATCGACCGTGTAGGCGTTGCGAAGAATAACAGTCTTGTAGATATCGCCCTTTTGGAGCACTGCGTTCGTGAAGAGCTCAATAAAACCGCACTGCGCCGTGTGGCGGTTTTCGATCCCGTAAGGGTTACCGTAACCAACTATCCTGCGGATAAGACAGAATACTTTGATCTGCCCAATAACCCCAACTGCCCCGAAGCAGGCACCAGAAAGCTCCCCTTTACCAGAAATCTTTATGTAGAGCGTGAAGACGTTTCTATCGATCCTCCTCCCAAGTATTTCCGTATGAAAAAGGGCGGAGAGGTTCGTCTTATGGGCGGTTATATTGTGCGTGTTGATGATATCCTTACCGATGGAGAGGGCAATGTTACCGAGGTGCTTTGCACAGCCGATATCGAAACCGGCAACGGTATGCCTACCGACGGAAGAAAGATTAAGGGCACCATCCACTGGCTTTCCGCTACCGATTGTGCCGATACCACCGCTATCGAATATGACCACCTCTTTACCGAGGCGGATATGAATGCGGTAGAATCCTCCCGCTACGGTGAATATCTTAACGGCAATTCCAAGATTACCCGTTCGGGCGTTAAAATAGAAAAGGCATTGCTTGATGCCAAGGTTGGCGAAAAATTCCAGTTTGTCCGCAAGGGCTATTATTGCTTGGACAGTAAGGAACAAACTGTATTTAACAGTATTGTCGCCTTGAAGGATAGCAAAAAGTTTTAAAATAAAAAGCGTTGTTGGTTGGCCAACAACGCTTTTTTTATTGAAATATATTGTGCTTTCCCAGAACGTGGCTCTTGAGTGTAAGGTAATCAAAGGTGCTCAAAGCTCCGCTGGAAGAAAAATCAACCGACAAAAGCTGTGCTTTGGAAGGACAATACCTTTCGAAAAATGATGTTTTCAGCATGTGATAATCAAAAACATCTATGCTCTTGTCGCCGTTCATATCACCAATGGCAACAACATAAATCTTAACCTTGCCGAAGGTCAATAAATCTCCCGTGCCGACAATGTGTGTGTTTTCAAGGACTGTACCGTCGGACCGCTTGCCGCTGAAAGAGTCGGATCCGTACTTTTCGGCTATGGTCTGTAGTGAAAGGGGAATGTTGTCGCAGAATAAATAGTGGTATCCGTCAATGCTACGTATGTCAAGTCCGCTGTTTTCGGCAGGTGAGGGGGTGGCCGACGAAACTGCAAAGGCATCAAAAATCACCGAGCCGCCGCTGTTATAAATTATTCCGTTTTCATCGGATGAATAATGCCTGTTTCCCTCATCAACCGTTATCTTAAGTCTGCCGCAACCGTCAAAGGCATTTAAATCAATGTGGGAAATGTTTTGCCCCAAAGCAAGTGTTCTTGCCGAACCGGTTCTTCCTGCAAATACATTGGATTCTATACTTGTTACAGGATAATATTTCCCGCAAACCTTTACATAATCGGGTATGACAATATTCTTGCCAACCTTTACTGTGGGGGCAGGGGAGGTTCCGTTTATAAGCTTGTAGTATTTTTCTACATATCCCATAAATTCAACCCATAGATATCCGTCATCGGTGTAGCGGCCGTCCTTGTAGCGCAGCCATAACGGACAGTTCTTTTCGGTTACATCATAGTGCTGTATTACAGCATCGGTGCCCAATCCGTACCTGGTGAGAAGCTCTGCCGTAAGCATTGCGGCGTTTTTAAGAGCGGGACGGAAGGTGGAATTCAACCATGCTTCGTATGCTGTACCCGAAAAAACAAATTTTCCTGCCGATGTTACCGGAGCTCCGTTGGTGCAGATTTCAATTCCCAGACTCTGGTAATTGTGTGTCGAGCCGGAATGCCACCCTGCAATGTCATCGTTGAGAGAGTGATAAATAATTTTGCTGTCTACCGTGTAATGCCAGCTTTTCTCCTCGTTAATGGTGTGCATTCTTTTGTTGTAACGCTCGGCGTCGGTTTCCTCTTCCACCGTGCCGGTGTTGTGTATAACTATGTACCGTATGTTGTTGGGCACTCCGGAATAATTCACACGGCTTTCGCTGATAAAATCCGAAATAACCGTTACTTCATTGTCACTGCCATTGCCCAGGGTATATGTCAATCCGTCTTGGTTAAAGCTTGCATCGCTGGCTACTATGCTTCCGCCGGTGTATCCTGTGGACTTTGCAGTGCCCGAAACGGTATATCCGTTGCCTTTTCTTGTGTATTTTATGCCCTGACCGTCAACAAAGCTGTCGGCCTTGTCACTGTTGGATTCAAAAATTATGCCCTTTGCGGCCGCTCCGCATTCGTTTATGTACAGCGCTTTATCGCCGGAGCAATAATAAACCATCTTCACGTATCTTCCGCAAACCCCGTTGTCAAGCTCTAAGCTGTAAACGGCGGAGGTCATACCGGCCGAAAGGTCTGTGGTAGTGGAGCCCGCACCCAATGCGGTGTAGCTGTTTCCGTCATTGGAGCAGAAAAACTCTATCTTGTCGGGAGCTGTTACATTAATGTCCTCGCAATGGAAAATTCGGGTAAAGAACAAAGACATTCCGTTGGCGGTGTATCCCATATCCATCACAACGGTAACAGTGAAATCGGTATTTCCGTTGTAGCTTTTTACTGCCACCCAACCGCTATGATCTATCGTACCGTTTTCTACGGAAACAGATGAATACTGAGTGTCGGTAAGAATGGTGCTTCTGTCGGGAGAATTGTCATAAACCGCATTCCGCAGGGAAATGGTATAATTGCAATGGGCGGATAAAACAGCATACCTTCCGTCAACTGCCCCTGCAACAGCGGTTGTCTTTGCAGATGTAACAAAAAAAGACAAAGCTCCCCCTGTCATTAAAATCGCAACTGCTAATAAAAGAGAAAAAATCTTTGTCGAAAAATTAAATATTTTAAAGCATTTCATAATGCCACTCTCCCTATGTCTGCATTATAATACAAAAAGTTAAAAAACTCAACCCCATATTTCTATTTACAAATGCAAAAAAATGTGATAATCTCATATAGTAGTATAGAGAGAAGGTGAAGTATGCAGCATCAGAACGATTCTTCCGAAAAGGCAATAATGCGCCGTACCGTAATAATTTTCGGTGTGTGCATCTGTGTTATTTTGGGCATTTCCCAAATAAGTCCCATCAAAACAGCCATTTTCAGCATTCTGGACATTTTAACTCCGATTTTGATAGGCGTGTTGATGGCTTACATCATCAATCCTATGGAGCTCCGTTTGGAAAAGCTGTTTTTAAGGTGCTTTTCGTGTATAAAGAAGGAGCATAAACGCAAAAGTCTTTCACGTACTTTCTCGGTTGCAATTTCAATAATTGCTCTTCTTTTGGTTATTGCTCTCCTGATTTTCCTCATTGTGCCGGAATTTTTGCTCAGCTTGGCAGAATTGGTCAAAATGGCCCCCGACCTTTTCTCCAAGGTTGTGGAATGGTTCTCATCCCACGGACAAAAGGAATTGGTTTTGATATTAAACGATAATTTCGATACGGTTGTCACTTCTGTATCCGGCTTGCTTAGCGGCGGTGTCGGCAATGCTCTTTCGGGTATCTTAACCGGTGTTGCAAACGTTTTTTCCTTCTTTGTAAACTTCTTTATATCTATAGTTATCTGTGTATATGCACTTATTGAAAAGGAAAAGTTTATCGGCAATTTCAAAAAGCTTACCTTTGCACTTTTCAAGCCCTCCCGTGCCAACGATATTTTAGATGTTGCCCGTTATAGCAACGATATGTTCGGTAAGTTCCTTTCGGGTAAAATAATTGTTTCTGCCATTGTGGGGCTGGTAACCTTCCTGTTTATGACCGTTGCCGATATCCCTTATTCCTTGCTTTCTGCGGGCGTGGTTGCGATTACAAATGTTATCCCCTATTTCGGCCCTTTTTTGGGTGGTATTCCCACGGCGGCCATTATACTGCTTACCGATTTACGCAAGGGAATTATATATATAATCTTCCTTCTTGTTTTGCAACAAATCGAGGGCAATGTTATAGAACCTCTGATTATGGAAGATAAAACGGGTGTCTCGAAATTCTGGATAACCGTTGCCCTTATTGTTTGCGGCGGTGTATTCGGTGTGGTGGGAATGCTCTTCTCGGTGCCCATATTTGCAGTTATATTCTATATAATCAATAGGTCTGTACAGCGTAAGCTGAAGCAGAAAAATCTTCCTCTTGATTGCGAGGAATATTATAATGTGGGTTCCTACGATGAAGAAAAGGGCGCTCTTGTTCCTGCACCGGAAAAGCAACCCCGTAAAAAGATATCTTCGGTTATCAAATCCTGGTTTGAGCGCATATCCAACAAGGATGAAACCGACCAATAAAAACAAAAAGAGTCCGCTTTAAAAGGCGGACTTTTTTGTGGCTTCCCTAAAAATGCATTGATAGGGAAGATATACCCAAATTCGTCTGTACGACTAAACTTATTTCATGTTCTTTTCTGCGTTTTCGATCATCTTTTTAACCATCTGACCGCCTACGCTGCCGGCCTGCTTAGAGGTGATGTCACCATTGTAGCCGTCCTTAAGGTTTACGCCGACTTCGTTTGCAGCTTCCATCTTAAATCTGTCAAGAGCTGCCTTGTTTTCGGGAACCATAGTCTTGTTTCTAGCCATTTTTTATTATCTCCTTTTTCATATATCGAGGTTGTTTCCTCGCAAATAGTATTAACAATGAAAAAGGTTTTTATGAAAGGCAATTTTTGGTAATTGTAATTGCGTTGTAATCATTACCGCTCATTTCAAATAGTTTGTAAATAGCGGTAAATCAAATTCACGCTGTCAACTCAAACGCATACCTAACAGTGATTTTATGTCCATTTACCCAACGGCATTTATGATCGAAATTCATAGTTCGTTAATCTATTTAACCATCTGACCGTCTGACCGTCTGCGCTGTCGGCCTGCTTAGAGGTGATGTCACCATTGTAGCCGTCCTTAAGGTTTACGCCGACTTCGCTTGCAACTTACAATTAAAAATATCTCATGTTGCAATTTTCGCAAAAATATGTCATAATATAGTAAATGTTTGTTTGGAGAATAGTTATGAATCACACAGCTTCCTTTGTAAACAAAACAGTATTTTTTGCTCCCGTTTGGGCGGAGAGCTACGAGAGATTTGTTTCGTCCATAAGCAAAGATAAAAGATACTGCAAGTCGGACAAAAGCGATGTTCCTCAATATATGCTACCATATATAACCCGTATATATTGTGACGACAGCTTTTATATGGAATTTAACCTTAAAAAGGAATATTTTCCCGATTTGTGTATGTTTGAATCCAATTTCAAAAGCGGTGGAAGGGCAGTTATCGAAGAAATACGCCTGTCTTGCTTTGCTACCGGCTGCGCCTTCTTTGAATTTCACGTGCAGTATGACGGTTTGTCAATAAACGAAATTGCAGATTTTTCATTCAATTTCAAAAATGCCGATAAGAATCAGGATAGAAACGGTCCTGTGAAAACCTCTATGAAGGAAGCAATAAAAGAATTGCTGCCTCCCAAAGCAGAGGCAATTGCTTTTTATGCATCTTCCGGCAAAAAGAATGAATGCAAAATGTTTCATCAAATTCGTGCGGAAAGCGATATGGGCAGGGAAGAGATAACCAGGCATCTGATTCATTTGCGCAGAGGATATTATAAGGATTTTCCCATTCCCGATATGGGCGAAGATTATGATATGATGTTCGAGCCCTATCACTATGACCATTGGGCGGGCTCTCAGGAGGGATTTGTTAATATTTTCCAGCTTACCGATAATTCCGGTGACAATAACTACCTTACTCGCTATAAGCCCATTCATCTTTCGGTCAATTACCGTTTTATGTACCTTATATTGTTGAATCAGCGATTCAGTGCCATTGTATATTTGGGCAAAATTCCGTCTGTTCGATCTTACAATCGAAAACAAAGAGAAAAGCTGAATCTGTTGACCTCATCCCTTAAAACAGTGTTTTCTTTCAGCATTGTGTCCGATGATCAACTGTATCAGACGATCTATTCTAAAATGTACACAATTATGGGAATAGACCGTTTGCTTTCTGATATCAAGGATAACGAGGAACAGATTGAAATCCTGCAAAGCCACGAAATGTTAAATACCGAGAAGCTGACCAGTAGCTTCCTTTTCGCTCTGTCAATTCTTTCTCTGTTCTCGGTTTTGGTGGATGCGGCTGGATTCTTTGACCGTATTCCCAATTTGGAATCGATTTCCACCTTTCTTAGCGTTTTTGTTCTTTGCGTAATCATAGTTAAGTCGGATCGTAGCCATGTCGTTCTGTGAGCCAAGGAGTTGAGTGG
>JAZSDB010000080.1:0-7568 GCA_045530975.1 Eubacteriales bacterium | reverse complement strand
AGGGATTATTGAGATTAAGGGCAGGTATGGGTGTTTATTCCAACAACCGACCTGCAAAAATATGGCCTCAGCTGGATTCCTCCTCTCCTCTTAAAAAGGAGATTGTGGCCGAAGGCATAGATTTTATTATCGTGCGCGAGCTTATCGGAGGCATTTATTTCGGTGAGCATAAAACCGAGCATATCGATAATGAGGATATTGCCACCGACGTGCTTACCTACCGTGAAAGCGAAATAGAGCGCATAGGCAGGATTGGCTTTGAAACCGCAAGAAAGCGCAAAAAAAAGCTCTGCTCGGTGGAAAAGAGCAATGTGCTGGATTCCAGCCGTTTGTGGAAAAAGGTTATGCACCGCATCGCCACCGATTATCCCGATGTGGAGCTTACCGATATGCTGGTAGACAACTGCGCTATGCAAATTGTTAAAAATCCAGCTCAGTTTGATGTAATTGTAACCGAGAATATGTTTGGCGATATTCTTTCCGACGAGGCCTCTATGATTACCGGCTCCATCGGTATGATTCCCTCCTCCAGCTTGGGAAGCGGTACAAGAGGACTTTACGAGCCCATTCACGGCTCAGCTCCCGACATAGCAGGAAAGGACATCGCAAATCCCATAGGCACCATTCTCTCTGCCGCAATGATGCTGAGATACAGCTTTGATATGGAAAAGGAAGCTGACTGCATAGAAAATGCAGTGGCAGAATATTTGGACAAGGGATACAGAACAATAGATATTATGCCCGAAGAAAAGGGAGATTTAAAGCAAACAGGATGCAGAGAATGCGGTGACATTATTCTGCAATATCTGCGAAAGGAATAGTTTTATGTTATTGACAGGATCGGACATACTGATACAGGCCCTCATAGAGCAGGGCGTGGATACCGTTTTCGGTTATCCCGGCGGTCAGGTTATTAATATTTACGATTCTCTGTATAAATACAGCGAGGACATTACCCATATTCTTACCGCCCACGAGCAGGGTGCGGCCCACGCCGCCGACGGTTTTGCCAGAAGCACAGGCAAGCCGGGGGTGGTTATTGCCACGTCCGGACCGGGCGCAACCAACCTTGTAACGGGTATTGCCACCGCATATCTTGATTCTATTCCTATGATAGCCATTACGGGTAACGTGGCCACCACAGCTATCGGTACCGACAGCTTTCAGGAAATAGATATTACAGGTATTACCCTGCCAATAACCAAGCACAATTATTTCGTCGGCTCGGTTGTAGAGCTTGCCGATACTGTACGCGAGGCCTTTAAGCTGGCAATGTCGGGAAGACCGGGTCCTGTTTTGATAGACATCCCCAAGGATGTTCAAAGAGCCACCTGCGAATATACTCCCAAGGAAAAAGTACTTCCCGAGCCCAAGGTTGCGGCCAAGGATATACGTATTCAGCAGGCGGCAGAATGTATAAACAGCTCCAATCGCCCCTTTATTTATTTTGGCGGCGGATTGGTTTGGAGCAATGCCCGTGAGGAAATGATTGCCCTTGCACAGAAAATAGATGCGCCCATCGGTTGCTCTATGATGGGTATTTCGGTACTACCCGATGATTTCCCCAATTATATGGGCTTGCACGGTATGCACGGACACTATGCCTGCTCCACGGCAATGCATAATTCCGATTGCATTATCGCTTTGGGTGCACGTTTTAATGACCGTGTAACGGGCAACAAGAGCAAATTTGCCCGTAATTCCAAGATTATTCACATAGATATTGACGGCTCGGAGCTTTCCAAAAACACCTTTGACACCCACGCCTTGCGAGGCGACATAAAGGAAACCCTGAAAAAGCTTTTGCCTCTTACAGAAAAAGCAACCCATCCCCAATGGCACGAGGACATAAAGGAATACAAAAAATTCCAGGAAGACAATGCCGATAACCGAGAGGGATTAACTCCCAAAAATATAATAAATACGGTAAACCGACATATATCTCCCGACACACCAATTGCCACCGATGTAGGTCAGCATCAGGTCTGGACCACCCAATATATACGACTTTTCAAGGAGCGTAAGTTTATTTCCAGCGGTGGCCTGGGCACAATGGGATTTGGTATGGGTGCGGCCATCGGTGCCTATTTCGGCACAAAGGAAAAGCCCTTACTTATTACAGGCGACGGCAACTTCGGGATGAATCTTAATGAGCTGGCAACCGCAGTTAAATACAATATTCCCCTTGTAATTCTGATAATGAACAACACCGTTTTGGGCATGGTACGTCAATGGCAAACCCTCTTCTACGACAAACGCCATTCCTCCACCACCCTTGACAGAGCAACCGATTTTATTGCTTTGGCCAAGGCCTTCGGTGCAGACGGCGCAAGAGTTGACAGTCTGCAGGAGCTGGACAAGGCACTCCATACCGCTTTTCAATCCTCACATCCCTTTGTTATCGATTGTGCGGTGGGCAAGGATGAATTTGTATTGCCTATGCTTCCCCCCAACGGTAGTATGGACCAGATTATTGTAAAGGTAGGCGATTGATATGAAATACACAGTTGCAGTTTTGGTTGACAACCAATTTGGTGTTTTGAACAGAGTTACAAGTATGTTCAGAAGACGTCAGTTCAATATCGATTCCCTTACCGTTAGCGAAACCGAATCACCTCTCCATTCCCGCATAACAGTAATCTTTGACGGCGAGGAGGACAACAAGCAGCAGCTTATAAATCAGCTTTACAAGCTCCCCGTTGTATGCGCAGTCCACGAAATGGACGTGGAAAAGATTGTTTCTGCAGAGCTTTTGCTTATAAAAATGCAAAAGGACGGCAATTTTAACCGCATTGCCGAAACAGCAGGATTATTCGGTGCCGTTACGGTGGATGAATGTGACGAGGCAATAATGCTTTCCCTTTCGGCAAACAGCACAAAGGTGGACGAATTTATAAACCACATGCGAAAGTACACCATCCTCGAGCTATGCCGTACAGGAAGCGTTTCCCTTGAAAAGGGACCCAACACTATTTTGCAAAGCTTGAATTTTTAAGCACCACCCCTTCTGTCGCCATTGACAAAGGAAGTTTGTTTGTGATATAATACTTTGATTTTATGATTATTTCCCTTTATATACAGGAGGATTTCCAATGCAGATTTTCGAAGAATTGCAGGCCAGAGGTCTGATTGCTCAGGTAACCGATGAGCCCCAGATAAAAGAGCTTATAAACAACGGCGGAGCCAAATTCTATATCGGATTTGACCCTACTGCCGATTCACTTCATGTAGGTCACTTTATGGCTCTCTGCCTTATGAAGCGCCTGCAAATGGCCGGCAACAAGCCCGTTGTACTGCTTGGCGGCGGTACCGGTCTTATCGGTGACCCCTCGGGCAGAACTGATATGCGTGCTATGCTCACCGAGGAAACCATTAAGCACAACTGCGAATGCTTTAAAAAGCAGATGTCCAGATTTATCGATTTCAGCGAGGGCAATGCTATCGCAGTTAACAATGCAGACTGGCTTTGCGATTTGAAATATGTAGAGCTTCTCCGTGATGTAGGCGCCTGCTTCTCGGTAAACAATATGCTTCGTGCAGAATGCTACAAGCAACGTATGGAGCGCGGTCTGAGCTTCCTTGAATTCAACTATATGATTATGCAGGCCTACGACTTCCTGTATCTCCACAATAATTACGGCTGTAATATGCAGTTCGGCGGTGACGACCAGTGGAGCAATATGCTTGCAGGTACCGACCTTATCCGCAGAAAAACCGGTCACGATTCCTTTGCAATGACCATTACCCTTCTTATGAACAGCGAGGGCAAAAAGATGGGCAAAACCGCAAAGGGCGCCGTATGGCTTGATCCCAATAAGACCTCTCCCTTTGAATTTTATCAGTACTGGCGCAATGTAAACGTTGCCGACGTTATGAAGTGCATCCGTATGCTTACCTTCATTTCCATTCAAGAAATCGAAGAAATGGAAAAGTGGGACGACAGCCGTATTAACGAAAAGAAGGAAATTCTCGCCTTTGCACTTACCGAGCTGGTACACGGTGCCGAGGAAGCCGCAAAGGCCAAAGAGGCCTCCTATGCGCTTTTTGCAGGCGGCGGCGATGACAGCAATATGCCCACCACCGAGCTGGCAGATGCAGACATTCCCGATGGCGGTATAGGCATTATCGACCTTTTGGTTGCCTGCAATCTCTGTCCCAGCAAGGGTGAAGCAAGACGCTTGGTACAGCAGGGCGGTGTTTCTCTTGACGGAGAAAAGGTAACCGCTTTGGATTTGGTAATTTCCAAGGAAAGCTTGAAAAACGGCGTTAAGCTCCGTAAGGGCAAAAAGGTTTATAAGAAAGCAATTATTGTTTAAAGGCATAACAAAAAGCGGAGTGAAATCACTCCGCTTTTTATGTTGTAAAATATTTATTTAAAGCTAATTATGCAACGTAGGAATTGAGCTTTTCAACACGGTCGGCAGTTTCGGGATGGCTGGAAGCAAGGGCGGCGAAAAGGCCTTTACCGCTGCGAGCGGTACCAAAGCTTTCCAAAACCTCTCTGAGATAACGGCCGTAGCCGAGGTTGTGAGCATATTCGTCAGCAAGAAATTCGTTCTTTCTGCTGGAATGCATGCAAAGCCATACGCCAAGCTGAGTCCAGGCACGCATAAGAAGAACAAGGATAACATCGGCAATAATACGGCCGAGGAAGATAAATATGCTTGCGATTGCGCCACCGATATTATCGTTAAGAGCGGCAACAAAGGATGCAATACCCATAGTGATATTTGCAATCACACGGATGATAACAAAAATGGTGGTGGTGATAAGGTTACCTACCGAAACAACAAGGATTATATCTGTATCCTTGTGAGCAAGGTGACCGAATTCGTGAGCGAGAACACCCTTAATATGCTCATCGGAATATCTGAGCAGGCCACGGGTGATACAAACGGTCTTACGGCCGGTTGCAAAGGCATTGGGGTCATCATCATTGGACATAAAGAGCTTTACCTTATCGGGGAGCTCGGGGTTTATTTCCTTTGCCTTGGCATAAACTTCCTGGAAAATAGGCATCATTCTGTCGAGGATTGCCTGATCCTTAATCTTCTTGCAGCCGGTCTGCAAACGAAGAATCCATTCACCGATGGGGGAAAGTGCGATAACCATAGACAAAGCATAAATAGCTATGCCCAGAAGTGCGCCCTGCCAGCTTGAAAAACCGCCGCTGAAAAGAGCAGTAATCAACAAAATGTTGAGAACAAGCCAAATGATAACGCCGGTGTTTGCTTTTTTGAAAAGGTTCTTAAAAAAGTCTGCGATATACATAACAGTCCTCCTATATTTATTAAATATATATTAACATATCCTTCGACAAATTGCAACAATATTTTGAAATAGAAAAGCACCTGTATGGTGCTTTTCCCTTTTTATTTATGCCTTTTTTCTTCTAATACAAAGTACTGTTGCGAAAAGTGAGAATACAAGGAGGGTTGCCCAAATGACGGTTTGAGTTTCATCGCCAACGGTGGGAGTTTCCTTGCTTCCGTCATAAATGTTTATGCGGTTTTGGGATGATTCATATTCCGAACCGATGGTGCCGTTGAGGTAATTTGTAATATATACCTCCAAAAGCTCCACATCAAGCATACCGTCATTTACAACCACCTCTGCGTCCTTGAACATAGTAGCTCCGCCGCCCTGGTCCAGAAGGAGGTAGTTATGGGATGCCACGGTGTATTGCTTATCAAGGTCTATGGGAAGATATTTATTGCTTTCGCTGTCAAGAATTTTAATATTGGAAACACGGCGCTTACCATCAACCGAAACAAAGCGCTCCTCGGCATCCAGCACAACCGATGTGGGAACAGAAATATCCACATCAAAGGTTATGCCCGAAACATGCTGGAACGAGCCGTTTTCGTTGGGGCAAAACATAACCGCAAGCTCCAGCATATCTGCCAGTTGCTGTCCGCTGACCTTTACGGCACATACGGTATTGTTCCAAGGAAAAACGCTTAAAATATCATTGAAGGTAACCTCGCCTGCGGCCATATTATCACGAATTCCGCCACCATTCATCAATCCCACATCGGCGCCCGTAACAATACGGAAAGCGTCGGCGCAGAAATCGCCAAGATTGGTTTCCTCATTACGGATAATGCGGTTTCCTTCATCATCAACGGTGGTAAGATTAACCTCGCTGTAACCGATTTTGCGGTTGCCCAGAGATGCATATTCGGCATTGATTTCATCGATATATGCCACCACTTCCCCGTCAACCTCGGTACAGTCATCAACAGAAATAAGCTCGGTGGAAATATGTCCCTCAGCGGTTATAATGAGCTTTCCGAAATTCTGGAATTTCGAGCCGGTGGAGCTTATGACAACATCCTCTCCGTCTTGATTTTTCAAAACAAGCTCTTCGACCACGCTATGGGAATGTCCGTCCAAAATAACATCTATGCCTGTGGTGTTTTCCGCCACAAATTGGGAGGACCAAGCTTCGTTTACATCCTCGGTACCCAAATGAGAAAGAGCAACAACATAATCTGCCCCTTGCTCCAATGCGGCATTTACATATTTCTGCACGGTATTGCAAAGGTCGGTACCGTTGAAGCTATATGCGAGATTGTCGTTTTCATCATAAAACTGGGAAGGTGATGAGGAGGTCATAGTGCTGGGGGTGGTTATGCCAACATAGGCCACATCCCACTGACCGTAAGAAACTATTTTATAGGGGCTGAATACCGGTTCGGATTGATTTACGTCCTGAAAATTACAGCAAATGGGGGCTGTATCCATTTTTTCCACAAGTTCCTTCAATCTATCCAATCGGTAATCAAATTCGTGGTTGCCCAAGGTCAATGCATCGTAACCCACCATATTTATAAGGTTTACAATATATTCGCCCTGAGATATAGCACCGAGAGAACTGCCCTGTATGTAGTCACCGGAGGAAACCACACCCACATAGGCACCATCCGCAATATATTGATTTTTAAGAGCTTTCAGCTTTGCATAGCCGTCAACATTGCAGTGTGCATCGTTTTCATAAATGATAACAATGTCCTTGCTTTCTGCCGAAGCAGAAAAGACGGATAGCAGTGTGAAAAGAAGTACAAATATAAGAGCCGACGAAAATACACGTTTTTTCATTATAATTCTCCTTTTTCTGATCTTACTTTTATTATTGCACAACCTGAAGACTTCGTCAATAGCTACACAAAAAAACCCCGATGAAATTCATCGGGGTTTTTATTGCTTATTTAGCGGGGCTGATCGGTAACTGCATTTACTGCATAGGTAGCAATATCGCCGATAAGCACGTGAGCGCCGCTTGTATTGGGGGTGGTGATTTCTACCTTAATATACCTTGCATCTGCCACAACATAGGCAACTGTAGAGGATACACAATCGGTAGAGAAGCTTTTAACGGTAGACAGAGAGGAGAAGGTTACACCGTCGGAGGAACCGTAGACCTTTATTTTGGTAGGAGCATAGGTGCTGCAGCCGTTACCTGTCATAAAGCCGTGGGTTATTTCAACAATATCCAAGCTCCATTCTGCGCCAAGATCGATTACCAAGGAGCCAACATTATTTTCGGAAGTCGGATCGTAGCCATG
>JAZSDB010000051.1:0-2843 GCA_045530975.1 Eubacteriales bacterium | reverse complement strand
ATGCTCAGGCAATTATCTGCAACAGCGGTAATGCGAATACTTGCAATGTTGACGGTGTTGAGGTCGCTGAAAAAACTTGCGAGCTTGAAGTCGGATCTAGCCATGTCGTTCTGTGAGCCAAGGAGTTGAGTGGAACCATTGTCTTCCTAAGACCGCTTGGCCTCCGACTTATGCTCAGGCAATTATCTGCAACAGCGGCAATGCAAATACCTGCAATGCCGACGGTATTCAGGTTGCCGAGGAAATGTGTGCTCTGGTGGGCGACACTCTTTCCATCTCTGCAAAGGATGTGGTGGTTGCCTCTACCGGCGTTATCGGTCAGCCCCTTGACATCACTCCCATCGCAAAGGGTCTCCCTGCACTTTTCTGGGGCCTTTCCGATAAGGGAAGCGATGCGGCGGCCGAGGGTATTATGACCACCGACACCGTAAAAAAATCGGTAGCTGTGGAATTCGAGCTTGGCGGCAAGGTATGCCGTATAGGCGGCATCGCAAAGGGAAGCGGTATGATTCATCCCAATATGGCTACAATGCTGGTGTTTATCACCACCGATGCAGCCATTGCTCCCGAGATGCTTCAGCTTGCTCTTTCTTCCGACATCAAGAATACCTTTAATATGGTCAGCGTTGACGGCGATACCTCTACCAACGATATGGTGGTTGTTCTTGCCAACGGTCTGGCCGAGAATAAGATTATAGATTGCGAAAACGAAGACTTTGTCACCTTTGCAAAGGCGTTGAACACCGTAACCGTGGGACTGTGCAGAATGATTGCCTCCGACGGCGAGGGTGCAACCAAGCTTCTGGAATGTGCCGTAAGCGGCGCAAAGAGCACCGATGTTGCAAAAACCGTTGCCAAGAGTGTGATTTGCTCCAGCTTGCTTAAAGCGGCTATGTTTGGTGCAGATGCCAACTGGGGCAGAGTTTTGTGCGCCATCGGCTATGCAGGCGTTGATGTGGATGTCAATAGGGTTGATGTGGCCTTTAAGAGCGCCAAGGGCGTAATTGAGGTTTGCAAAAACGGCGCAGGCATTCCTTTCTCCGAGGAAAAGGCAAAGGAAATTCTGCTTGAAAAGGAAATCGAAATTTTGGTTTCCCTTGGTGACGGAGAGGGCAGTGCTACCGCTTGGGGCTGTGACCTTACCTACGATTATGTAAAAATCAACGGCGATTACCGCACCTGATAATTCATTCCCCCAAAAGGAGATATTATGGATACAAATATGCTTTCCAATGCCGAGCGTGCGCAGGTACTTACTCAGGCATTGCCCTACATACAGCGCTATTACGGTAAAATTGTAGTAGTAAAATACGGCGGCAACGCCATGGTCAACGATATGCTTAAGCAGCAGGTTATGGAGGATATTGTTCTTCTTCACCTTGTCGGCGTTAAGGTTGTTCTCGTTCACGGCGGCGGTCCCGAGATAAATGAGCTTATGAACCGTCTTGGCAAAAAGGCGGAATTTGTGGACGGCTTGCGTGTTACAGACAGAGAAACCGTGGATATTGTTCAGATGGTTCTTGCAGGCAAGGTGAATAAAACCCTTGTAAATCTTTTGGAATCCAAGGGCGGCAAGGCGATGGGCATTTCCGGTATGGACGGCGGATTGATAGAATCTAAAATGAAGGATCCCCGTTTGGGCTATGTTGGCTCTATTACCAACATAAATATAGAACCGGTTACCGACCTTCTGGAAAAGGGATATATTCCCGTTGTTTCCACCATTGGCTGTGACAAGGAGGGCAATACCTACAATATCAACGGCGATACTGCCGCCGCACACATTGCAGGTGCATTGAAGGCAGAGCGTCTGATAATGATGACTGATATTATCGGTATTCTCCGTGACAGAGATGACGAATCCACACTTATTCCCGAAATTACGGTGGAGGATGCCGCTCGTCTTAAGGAAGAAGGCGTGATTTCCGGCGGTATGATTCCCAAGGTGGATTGCTGTGTAGAGGCCATTCATAAGGGAGTTAAGAATGTGGTAATTATGGACGGACGTGTTTCTCACTCCATTCTTATGGAGCTTCTCACCGAGGAAGGCGCAGGTACTCTTGTAACTCCTTAATGGGGCTTTAGGTGTTGAAATGAACATAAAAGAAAAAGATAAGCAATATATTGCAAATACATATAACCGTTTCGATTTGCAGATAGTTTCGGGCAAGGGCTCCGAGGTTTTCGATGAAACGGGAAAAAGATATATAGATATGGGATCGGGCATAGGTGTTACCTGCTTCGGTATTTCCGATGATGAATGGGTTTCCGCCGTAACAGCTCAGCTGGGACGTGTTCAGCATATGTCCAATCTGTATTATACCGAGCCCTGTGTAGAGCTTGCAGAGCTTTTGTGCAAGGCATCGGGTATGAAAAAGGTATTTTTCGGCAATTCCGGCGCCGAGGCCAACGAATGCGCCATAAAGGTTGCCCGTAAGTATGCCTGCGAGAAAAAGGGTAGCGAATATTTTAATATTATCACCCTTATAAACAGCTTCCACGGCAGAACTGTAACCACTCTTGCCGCAACCGGGCAGGAGGTCTTTCACAAGGATTTCCGGCCGCTGACAACGGGATTTTTGTATGCTCCCGCCAACGATTTTTCCGCCATCAAGAACTTGTGCGAGGAAAATAAGGTAGCGGCGGTAATGGTTGAATGTGTGCAGGGCGAGGGCGGTGTAAATCCTCTTGAGCCGCAATACGTAAAGACCCTTTCTGATTATTGCGCAGAACAGGATATTCTGTTGATTGTAGATGAGGTTCAGACCGGTAACGGAAGAACCGGCGAGATGTACGGTTATCAGAATTTCGGTATCCTGCCCGACATAGTTTCTACCGCAAAG
>JAZSDB010000246.1:0-2175 GCA_045530975.1 Eubacteriales bacterium | reverse complement strand
TACGGCAACGCCGTATATCATATTGCGTAAGCGATATATCATTTTTTGCAAGGGTTCGAATTCATAGGCAAAACCGGCAAAAATATATTTTTTTGGTTTGGTTCGCCTTTACAAAAACTTTAAAGATGTTATTTGACAGACGGAAAAAAATTTGATAATATAAAGGAAAAGGGGGCGAAGATTTTGAGCGAAAGCAAGGGTTACAGAGAGCGATACGACGATAAGGGCTTGGTTGAAACGGTTACCGATGCCAAGAAGCTTGGTCTTACCGCCCGTGAATTTACCGAAATGATCTACATTCCCACCTTTATGCTGGAGGATTTCGATGTTTTTTTCGATTTCCTTGTGGAGGATGAGGGTAAATTTATATATGATATTTATTCTCGGGCGTGGTCTGTTTACGATGAAAGCATCCCCTTTGAGGAAAATCAGTTTGCCGCCGAAATGTACGGTTTTGGCGACGATGTACGTATTATTTATATCACTCTGCCCCAAAATGAGGCGGAGGAGGAAAGCTTTTTGCATATTGCCATCGTCCTTGATATGAAAGAGGAACAAATTCATTTTCTGGCAGTGGAAAGGGGCGACGGTGAAAATCACCCCGTTTCCTCTTTGGATTTGGATTGCAGCGAATGGTGCAGGGAGGGCGTTTTTGCCCCCCGTGATACCGAGGAGTTTTTACAGTTTGCGATAGATGTGACGGTAAATAAAGAGCAGGTTTCATATCACTACGTCAGCAAAAGCTGTCCCCTTTGCGGAAGCGCCTTCTCTTTGGGATTGACCGATACTGAAAGTGAAATATATAATAAGGTCTTGCAGGGGGATGTGGATTTAGAGGAAGCTCTGCCTGCATTGAATTCCTTTGAAAAGGAATTTTTAATTACGGGAATGTGCCTCGATTGCCAGAAAACCGTATTTAAAAAGAATTTGCCTGCCGACCTTTCCCGTTGGAAATTGGGATAAAGTCAGCATCGTTTTTTAAACAAAACGATTTTCACCGCTCACTTTTTTGTGACGGTATGAATACACTAAACTAATGGGTAAGGGTAGCTTACCGAAAAATTACTGCGGAGGGCATTTATGAACACGGAAAAGAATATTTTAATTGCCTTTATTCTCAATCTTGCCTTTTCTGTATTTGAATTTGTAGGCAGCTTTTTTACAGGCAGCGTGGCCATTGTATCCGATGCGGTACACGATCTCGGCGATGCTCTCAGCATAGGAATGTCCTATTTTCTGGAGAAGAAAAGCAAGAGGCAACCCGATGAAAAATACACCTACGGCTATGCAAGATTTTCCATTCTGGGCAGTATAATCACCACCACCGTATTGCTTGTGGGCTCGGCGGTGGTTATTTACAATGCCGTGCACCGTATTTTCAATCCCGCTCAGATAAATTACGACGGTATGATTATCTTTGCGGTGATAGGCGTTTGTGTGAATTTTGTTGCCGCAATCATCACCCGCAAGGGCGATTCTCTCAATCAGAAGGCGGTAAATCTTCACATGCTGGAGGACGTTCTGGGCTGGATTGTGGTTTTGGTGGGCGCAGTTGTAATGAAGTTTACCGACATTTCCGTAATAGACCCCCTTATGTCCATCGGCGTTGCACTGTTTATCTTTATAAATGCCTTTAAAAATCTTAAGGATGCAATGGGCCTTTTCCTTGAAAAAACTCCCCAAGGCATAGATGTTGCGGAGATTAAGGAGCACCTGCTGGAGATTGAGGGTGTGGTGGATTTGCACCACGTTCATATCTGGAGCTTGGACGGTCAGAGCAATTATGCCACCATGCATATTGTGGCGGAGAGGATAGATGAGGAAATAAAATCCGAGGTGCGCGAGGAGCTGAAGCACCACGGAATAGGCCACGTAACCCTGGAGCTCGAGGGCGTAGATGAGCATTGCGGCGAGGAAACCTGCCACGTGGATTTTCACAGTCACGGTCACCACGGCCACCATCATCACCACCATTGAGGATATATAATTTGATATTAAGAAAACAAGGTGTTTAAAAGCATCTTGTTTTTTATATTTATATAAAAAATCGTCGCTCTGTTTTTGGAGTTATTTTGTTGACTTTACAGAGGTTAAGTGGTAGAATAATACTGAATAATTATATGGGGCGGAAATAATGGGAAAAGCAATAATTTTCGACGGAAACAGCATACTTAA
>JAZSDB010000020.1:0-2006 GCA_045530975.1 Eubacteriales bacterium | reverse complement strand
GACCGCTTGGCCTCCGACTTAATGTGTGCGCTGTAAGGAATGATTTTTTCGGCGGCAGCGTTACCGTAAGCGGCCTTGTAACAGGCGGAGATATTATCAAACAGCTGTCGGGCACCGATTTGGGCGATGAATTGCTCATCCCCGAAAATATGCTCCGAGCCGACGGCGATTTGTTTTTGGATAATGTTTCTCTGGATGAGGTTTCAAGGGCGCTGGGAGTGCCCGTTACCGTTGTTTCCCGTGGCGGCTACTGCCTGTGCGAGGCAATGACGGGGCTTGAATAAATAAAAAAGGACTGATAATATGCCAAAATGTACTGTTGCTGTTGTGGGCAGACCTAATGTGGGTAAAAGCACCTTTTTCAATAAAATAGCAGGTGAAAGAATTTCCATTGTAGAGGATACCCCCGGTGTAACCCGTGACAGAATTTATTGCGATGTGGAATGGTGCGGCAGACAAATGCTCTTTATCGATACAGGCGGTATCGAGCCCACCACCGAAAATTCTCTTCTTCGCCAAATGCGTGAGCAAGCTCTTATAGCTATCGGCAGTGCCGATGTTATAATCTTTATGACCGAGCTTTCTGTGGGCGTAACTGCGGCAGACAGAGAAATCGCCGCCATGCTTAAAAAGAGCCGCAAGCCCGTAGTGGTTGCGGTAAATAAGGTAGATACCATCGGTGATGTGCCTGCCGGCTTTTATGAATTTTATGAGCTGGGCTTCGAGGACGTTATTCCCGTTTCCTCTATCCACGGCACAGGTACAGGTGATATTCTGGATATCGTTATCAATAACCTTCCTCCCGAGGAGGGCACCGAGGAAGAGGACGGCTCTATCCGTGTTGCCGTTATCGGTAAGCCCAATGCAGGCAAAAGCTCTATTGTAAACCGTATTGTGGGCGAGGATAGAGTTATTGTTTCCGATATGGCAGGCACCACAAGAGATTCTATCGATACCTTTGTGGAAAACGAACACGGCAAGTATGTTTTTGTTGATACCGCAGGTATCCGCCGTAATGCCAAAATCGAGGATAAAATAGAAAAGTATTCGGTTATCCGTGCCAATGCGGCGGTGGAAAAGGCCGATGTCTGCCTTGTGATGATAGATGCCAACGAGGGCGTCACCGCTCAGGACGAGAGAATTGCAGGCCTTGCGCATAATGCAGGTAAGGCAAGCATAATCGTTATAAATAAGTGGGATTCCATCGAAAAGGATAATTCCTCGGTAAATAATTTCAAAAAAGAGGTGCTCACCGCCCTCACCTATATGCGCTATGCTCCCGTTGCTTTCGTTTCGGCATTGACGGGCCAGCGTGTGGATAAGCTCTATCCCACCATCAATCAAATCTATGAAAACGCCAACCGCCGTATTACCACAGGCCTTCTCAATGATTTCCTGTCCGACGTAACGGCACGGGTTCAGCCCCCCTCCGATAAGGGCAGAAGATTGAAGATTTATTATATGACTCAGACGGGAGTTTGCCCTCCCACCTTTGTGCTTTTCTGCAATGATGCGGAATTGTTCCACTTCTCCTATCAAAGATATATCGAAAACTGCCTCCGTGAGGCCTTCGATTTCTCAGGCACCCCCATCCGCCTTGTAATCAAGCAAAAGGGCGAGAATCCTAAAGGAGTAATGTAATGCGTTATTTGTTTGAAATTTGCCCCTCTATTTTCGGTGTTCTGTCCGGATTGCAGTCCGAAAACCTTGGTGTAATCATTATTATCGGCTGGGTTGTTACAGCCATTGCGGGTTATCTTCTCGGCTCTCTCAATTCTGCTATAATCGTTTCCAAGTGGAAGTTCAAGCAGGATATCCGCTCCTTCGGCAGCGGCAATGCGGGCCTTACCAATATGCACCGTGTTTACGGCAAGGACGGCGCTGTTTATACCCTTGTGGGCGACATCGCAAAGCAGATTCTTTCTGTGCTTATCGGTGCAGTGCTTCTCGGCCGCTACGGCGCATACCTTGCAGGCGGCTTCTGTATGATAGGCCACATTTTCCCC
>JAZSDB010000069.1:0-8096 GCA_045530975.1 Eubacteriales bacterium | reverse complement strand
TGGAAGAGGTAAAGAAGACCGCTTGCAGGGTAAACAGCTTTGAGCATAACGGATATTTGATTTGCGAGCCCTCGGTTTATACCTTCCACGGTTGCTCTTGTTTTGTACATAAAAGCGTTTTTGACAGCGTGGGAATGTTCGACAAGGGACTGCGATATCTCAACGATTGGGATATTTGGTTCCGTATTTATTCACAGGGCTATAAAATTCATTTTCTGCCCCAAATTTTGGTCTGCGGAAGAATTCACGGAAAGCAGGTTTCAAAAGCGATCGGTTATTCCTACAACAATCCCGAGCAGGATTTTTTCTGGAACCGCAGCTTTAATTGGCTTTGCGATAATTATCCCGATGATTTCGAGCTGTTTTTCCGCTTTGGCAGAAATGCTTATTTGAAATCCCGCCCGCTTGACGGCGATAAGGCCTTCCAAAGGGCTGTCACCTTAAAACCCAAAAAGAAGTCGGCTCTCGGCTTTAAGCGCTTTGCTTACAAAATGTATTGCAGTGCAAGAAATCTGGCAAAGCGTATTTATATCAGTATAAGGACATAGGAGAAAGCTTTTGATACCCTATCTGCTTTTAATAATCCTCCCTGCGCTCTTTTGCTATGTTTCCATCAAAAAACAGGATGGAAGACTTCGGTTGAGTGTGGGCAAAAGTGAATATATAAGAAGCAACAATCTGGCGTTGATCGTGTTCTTCACATTATTGGTTGTTATACTTGCTTTTCGTGCTCCCACTGTGGGCCGAGATTTGTTGAAATATAAGTATTATTTCGATAAATACGGAGCATTGCCCATAAAGGAGCTTTGGAAGATAGAGCCGGAAATGCTTTACAAGCCCCTTAACTGGTTGATAAGCAAATTAACGGGCAATTATCAGTGGCTGTTGGTTGTAACCTCCTTTATTACCGTTCTGCCTATCGCCTATGTCTATTGCAGGGACAGGCATTACAGTATGATCCGCATAGCAGTATTTGTAAATATGTCCACCTTTGTAATGCTTTTTTCGGGCTTGCGTCAATCTATTGCTATGGCAATAGGTATGCTGGCTTACCAAGCGGTTTGTGATAAAAAGCCCATCCGCTTTTGTTTGCTGGTGGCATTGGCCTTTCTTTTCCACCAATCCGCTCTGGTGCTGTTTATAATGTATCCCGTCTTTCATTTTGAATTAAAGAAAAAGCATCTTTGGGTTATTGTGCCTTGTATGCTGCTTATCTTTATTTTCAACCGTCAGATTTTCAGTATATTGCAGGCCTTTTATATGTTGCTGGGCGGTCAGTCGGGTGAAATTGTAAGCACCGGCGCCTTTGGCTCTCTTTTGATGTTTACCGCTTTGGCTGTTTTCTCTTACTTGGTTTTAGATGAAGCTCAGGCCGATAAGGAAACCATAGGACTGCGCAATTTGTTGCTTGTTGCGGTGGCATTTCAGTGCTTTGCGCCTCTGCATTCCCTGGCAATGCGATTGAACTATTATTATATTTTGCTTATTCCTCTTGCTATAAGCAAGGTGTTCAAATATCCCGCCCTGCGTTACCGTCAGGTGGCAAAAATCGGGGAATGGGTGCTTTGTGCTTTTTATATAGCGCTTTTTGTCTGGACTATATATCGTTCTTATGTAACGGGAGTGAGCGCATTGGATACCGTGCCCTATATTCCGTTCTGGAGGCATTGATATGAAAGTAGTTCAAATAAATACCTCCTGCGATGTCGGCAGTACGGGCAGAATCTGCTCGGAAATCAGCGATGTTCTTTCGGCGCAGGGAATAGAAAACTATATACTGTACAGCCAAGGAGAAAGCACAAATCCTCTTGCTATCAGCTACAGCAACAGCCGTTACAAGAAATTTCAGGCCCTTAGGTCCCGCATTTTGGGCAATTATGGGTTCAATTCCCAATCTGCCACAAGAGTTCTTTTAAAGCAGCTGGACAGAATCGCTCCCGATATAGTACATCTTCATAATATCCACGGCCACGATTGTGATTTGGAGATGCTCTTTAAATATCTTACTGACCGCAAAATCAAGGTGGTGTGGACCTTCCACGATTGCTGGGCCTTTACCGCATATTGCCCTCATTTTGAGGAGTATAATTGCGATAAATGGCAAAATCATTGCCAAAGCTGTCCATATTCAAAGAAGGTAAGCTGGTTTTTTGACCGTAGCGAAACAATGTTTTTCCGCAAAAGGGAATTGCTTTCAAAGGCAGACATAACCGTAGTAACGCCATCTCGCTGGCTTGCCGATTTGGTAAAGCAATCATTTTTGAAGAATTGCAGAATTGAAACTATAAATAACGGCATAGACCTTTCGGTTTTTCATCCCACCGAAAACCGCTTTGCGCAGGAATACGGATGCGACGGTAAGCATATCGTTCTCGGCGTGGCTTTTGATTGGGACAGCAAAAAGGGTCTTGATGACTTTATTCGTCTTGCGGATGAATTGGGCGATAAATATCAGATTGTTCTTGTGGGCACCAATGAAAATACAGACATGCTGCTGCCCGAAAGTATTATTTCCATACACCGCACCGCCAACCGGGAGGAGCTGGCAAAAATCTATACCGCCGCCTCGGTATTTGTAAATCCCACAAGGGAGGATAACTATCCTACTGTAAATATGGAAGCTATCGCCTGCGGAACGCCTGTGGTAACCTATAAAACGGGAGGCAGTCCCGAAATGATAGGCCCCTGCTGCGGCAGTGTGGTGGAGAAAAATGATATTGCCGCAATGAAGTCCGAGATTATCCGTATTTGCGAGGAAGCTCCCTATTCCTCGGCGGATTGTGCGGAATATGCCAAGAGCTTTGATAAAAAATTCAGATTTGAAGAATATTTGGAGCTGTACAGGAGCATTTAATGACAGAACTTCAAAAAAAAGAATTGGAAATATTGGATGCCTTTATAGATGTCTGCTCACGCCTTGAGCTAAAATGGTTTATGGTGTGCGGCAGTGCTTTGGGTGCTGTCAAATACGGCGGCTTCATTCCCTGGGATGATGATATCGATATCGGCCTTTTCAGGGATGATTACGAAATTTTTGTAAAAGAAGCGGGGAAGTATCTGCCGTCCCATCTTTTCCTGCAAAATTATCATACCGAGCCCCAATATCCCTCTGTTTACAGCAAATTGCGCCATTCGGAAACCGCATTTATAGAAAAAAACAGCGAAAATTTGGATATAAACCACGGCGTTTTTATCGATATTTTTCCCCTTGACGGCTATCCCGACGATGAAAAGGCACAAAAAAAGCTTGAACGAAAAAAGCTTATATGCAGAATAAAGCAGATTGCATCCTTTGAAGGCGAATACAGCTTTAAAATGAGGGTGTTGAGGCGTGTTATGCGCTTTTTCGGCGTGCACAAAAGAGCGGGGAAGAATTCGGAACAGTTCGAAAAAATCATTTCCGCACATCCCGTGCAGGGCTCTCGGATTATCTGTAATCACGGAAATTGGCAGGGTAAATTGGAATATTCACCCGTTGAGCATTACGGTAATGGTGCAACAAAAGCTTTTGAGGGCAGGACGGTTCTTGTTCCCGAGTGCTTTGATGAATACTTCACTCAGAAATACGGCAATTGGCAATCCGACCTGCCTGCCGAAAAGCAAAAAAGCCATCATTCGTGCTCTGTAATCGATGTAAACCGCTCCTATCTGGACTATGTGAAAAAATAATAGTCATTATTGCCTTTATTATATAGCATAAAAATTTTTATAAAGAAAGGAAACTCCCCATGAATGCAAAAAGACTTTTGTCCTCTTTGCTGGCAGCATTGATGATTTTATCGGTGCTTCCCTTTGCAGTATCGGCTTCGGAAATCGTTTTTGATGATTCTGCTGAAGACGCATACTACAATGTCGTTTCTCACAAGTCTTGGGAACTTGCTCCCGGTGTTACCGAAGCTGAAATTGTTCTCAACAGTGATGCAGGCGACAGACGTCAGGTTATGCACGTTGTTGAAGTTGACGTGGATAACCAGTACACCAAGGTAATCCCCAGCTCCAAGGGAATGACTCCCACTGCAGGTTCCTACGGTGTTCAAACTATGGATTTGCAGGCGGCTTATGCCGAAGCAAACGGCTACGGCAATGTTGTTGCTGCTATGAATATCAGCTTGAGCTGGTACGACAGCGCCTATTATGATGCGCATCCCGAGCTTGTTGGCGAACCTCTCGGTTACCTCATTCTCGACGGTGTTCAGTACACCAACAGCCAGGGCAAAACCGCAGGTGCACAGACCTGTCTTGTTATCAACTTCGATGAGAAAGACGGTGTTGCTCGTCCTGCAGATATGCCCAAAACTCAGATCCGTTCTACCTCCGATGCTATCACCGGTTGGGAAGAACAGGTTATCCCCGCAAACTTTGGCTTCCTTGTAAAGGATGGCGTGATGGTTCACTCCAATGAGGACCATATCAGCGAGGGCGCATCCCGTTCTATGCTCGGTATCAAGGCCGACGGTACCATCGTTATGGTTATGAACGACGGTCGTCAGGCACCCTATTCTACCGGCTTCAATAACCACGAAATGAGCGAAGCTATGCTCAACCTCGGTTGTGTATATGCTATCAACGGCGACGGCGGCGGATCTTCTCAGTTCCTTTCTCAGCGTCCCGGCGAAGATCTTGAGCTTCACTGCTCTCCCTCCGACGGTGCTCCCCGTGCTACAACCCACGGCGTTTTGGTTATCACCACCGCACCCTCTGACGGTAGCTTTGTTCGTGCTCATGTAGAAGCTGACAATGCATATTACACTCCCAACAGCTCTGTTCAGTTTACCGCTACCGGTGCTGACCTTGCAGGCGGCGCTGCTGAAATTCCCGAAGAAGCATATTGGGCACTTTCCGATGACACCATGGGTACCATCGATGAAAACGGTCTCTTTGTTTCCAACGGTAAGGTTGGCGAAGTTACTGCACAGCTTGTATATGAAGGCGAAGTTAAGGGTAGCGCAACCATTAATGTGGTTGTTCCCGACGCCATCGCTTTTGGTGATGCCGAGGCGTACACCGTTCCCTTCAATGAAAGCGTTTCCTTCAACGTAACCGCTACTTACGACGTTTATGACGTTACCTTGAATGCTTCCGATTATACTGTTTCTGTTAAGGACACCGCCCTTGGTACTCTTAACGGTACAACATATACCGCAGGCGAAACCGAGGGTGTTACAGATCTGACTGTTGTACTTAATTCTGACAATAGCGTTTATAAGACTATTCCTCTCACCATCGGTAAAGGTTCTGAAATTATCTTTGACTTTGAGGCAGGCACCGTAGGCGCTGACCTGAGCAACTGGGTAGTCAAGGATCACGAAGGCAAATACACACCTTACAGCAAACTCTCCATTGTTACCGCCGAAAACGGTATGGTTCACAACGGCCAATCCGCTTTGGCAATTCATATGCCTACCCATCAGCATGTTGACGGTAGCGAAGGATATAATGCAAACTCCATCACTTGGGTTGGCGACCGTATTCTTCTCGAAAACGCAACCGCTATCGGTATGTGGGTATATGTTCCCGAAGAAGCAACACAGACCGAAATTGCATTGAACTACGTTTGGTATACCGATGCAGGTGTTCAGCAGAGAACCACTCCTGACCTTTGCTTGAACGATTACTTCAACGGAAATGAATATTCCGGTTGGCACTATCTCTCTGTTCCTATATCCAAGAGCATCGCTTATATCGAGGATGCAACCGCTGTACAGGCGAGTCAGGGATATAAGAGAAACTTCTTCCTGAAGTTCTATGTTACAAATAGTGGTAACGCAGGTGATGAATCCTCTTACATGGGCGATATCACTTATTATATTGATAATGTTACTGTTGACTATTCCGATGCCGTTGATGACAGAATAGCTCCTGTTATTTCCGACACCAGCGTAAAGAATATTAATACCGACAGCGACACCATACTCACTTCCGGTAAATATGGCAATGTTGCCGGCGGCGTGGTTAACTTCTTCGCAACCGTTTCCGATAACGTTGCAGTGGACGCAACCTCTGCAAAAGTATATGTTGACGGTAAGGAAATTACCTCCACATACAGAAATAACAGAATTACCTCCTCCGACATTTCTTTGACCGCCGGTGTTCACCGTGTGGTTTATGAAATTGCAGATACTTTCGGCAATATGAGCAAGGCAGTACGCTACATCACAATTGCAGGAACCGATGCTGCTATTCAGGTTGTTCCTCACAATGCTGAAGCAACCGTAGCCCTTTCCGGCTCTGTATATTGGATTGATGTAATTGCACCCAATGCCGAAAAGGTAAGCCAAATCACCCTTAAGCTTGATTTGGATACTATGAACACCTGGGAATTGGCAAATGCCGATGTGGCATATGGTTACAGCATTGATTATTATTTTGCAAGCATTGCAGACGAAAAGGATAATCTTATAACCGTGGTTCTTACCAACAATGGCAGCAAGCTCAGCGGCAATGCTGTTATAGCAAGTCTTCCTATCCGTGTATGGTCTTATTGCGGCAACGGCGCAAGCTCCGACATCACTCCTGCTGATGCGTGGACTAAAGGATATGTAACCGCCGTTTCCGTAAATGTAGAGGTTGAAAAGGGCGAGGTTATCTATAAGGATAACTCCTTCGATATATTCTCTGCAGAAAAGATTCACATTGATACCGAAGCATATATTCATCAGTATAAGATGGATAAGACCTATTTCGCAAACAATACCTATCACGTTCACACTCCCGTTGCCCTTGATGATTGCGCTGCAACCTGCACCGAAAAGGGCTACACCGGCAGAACCTTCTGTGAGGTTTGCAATTCTATTGTAGAATGGGGTATCGATATCCCTGCAACCGGTCACAGCTATGCTGTTGTTGACGGCGTTCTCGCTTGCTCCTGCGGCGATGTATTCGAAGGCAACGGCCTCGTTACTGTTGACGGAAAAGCATATTATATGATTGCTAACAGTCTTAAATCCGGCTGGTGGCAGATCGAAGACGACTGGTATTATTTCGACACCACTACCTATGCGGCTGTTGAAAGCTACAATAACGGTCACGTTACCTTTGAGTTTGAAGAAAACGGCAAGCTCATCTCCGGCGAATGGGACGGTCTCAGATACTACTACGGTCCCGATTACTATGCAGGTAACAATTACGGCGACAAGCGTGTAACCATTGACGGCAAGGATTATGTATTTACAAAGGCCGGCTATGCTCGCACCGGATACGATTTCGAACGCATTGCCTACGGTAACGAATATGTTTGGTATGATTTTGGTACCGACGGTGCAATTGCAGGCAAATTCCTCCACAATGGCTTGTATGTAGGCCAGAACGGTTATACCTATGTTCTTAAGGACGGTATTACTGTTTACGGTATGTCCTGCATTGATGGCGCATACTACTATGCAGCTTCCGCAAACTACAAAGCAGTTATTACCAATACCGAGCGTCAGTGCCCTGTTACCAACGGTTTGCTTCCTGTTGCAACCTACCGTTTCGGTGCAGACGGCAAGATGATCGATAAGAACGTATGCAATATTAACGGCGTTCTCTACTACTACGAAATGGGTAAGATCTCCAAGGGCAACGGTATCTTTACCGTAAACGGCAGCGATTTTGTTATCGAAGCTGACGGTAAGGTTCTTTATACCGGTATGATTACCGATGCCAGCGGCAGAAATCTTTACTATGATAACGGCGTAGAGTCCAAGCAGGTGAAGAACGGTCTTGTTGTGGATGCAGACGGCGAAATCCGCTACTATGTAGATGATGTTGCTACCTATGCAGGTCTTGTTCAGGATGCTGAAGGCAACTACTATTACATCAACTCCTCCAAGAAGGCAGTAAAGAACACCACCTACACCATCGGTGCCAACAGAACCAACGGTTTGTTGGATGCGGGCAGATACACCTTCGGCGCAGACGGTAAGATGATCGATGCTCCCGTTGCTCCCGAAGAACCCAATCCCGAAGAACCCACCGTTAAGAACGGTCTTATCGTGGATGAGGACGGCGAAATCCGCTACTATGTAAACGGTGTTGCTACCTATGCAGGTCTTGTTCAGGATGCTGAAGGCAACTACTATTACATCAACTCCTCCAAGAAGGCAGTAAAGAACACC
>JAZSDB010000019.1:0-2638 GCA_045530975.1 Eubacteriales bacterium | reverse complement strand
CAATGTTATGGTAAGACTTATCGCAATGAATCCCACCTTGGACACCTACAAAGCTATTATTACCGACAACCGTTATTTCGAAGCTCTCTTTAATACCACTATACTTTCTGTATTGTGCGGTATTTCTCAGACCTTGATTTGCTCTATTGTTGGTTACGGTTTTGCAAAGTTTAAGTTCAGATTCAAAAAGATTATCTTTGTTTTCGTAATCTTCACTATGATTGTTCCTCACGAAACAATTCAGCTTTCGCTGTTTATGAAGTTCAGGTATTTCGATATCTGGGGAATTTGGGATGGTGCAACTAATCTGTTCCACAATCTCAAAACAATGTTTACTTATGACGGCGGTGTTGCTGCAGGTTACGAAGCATTAAAACAGACTTTTGTCGATGCTGTTGATGCAGGTAAGATTCAGAGCTTTACATTCTTTGATGTAATCTTCTCCAATGCTAAGGGCGAGGTATTTGCAATGGGCAACCTTTTGAATACCTATTGGCCTTTTGCAATACTTTCTCTTACCGGCTTGGCTTTCAAAAACGGCTTGTTCATCTATATAATGCGTCAGTACTTTAACGGCGTACCCGATGAATTGGAAGAAGCTGCATACGTTGACGGTGCGGGTGTTATCAAGACCTTTGCAAGAATTATATTGCCCATGGCAGTGCCTATGATGGTAACAATCTTTATGTTCTCCTTCTCTTGGCAGTGGTCCGATATGTTCTATACAGGTTTGTTCTTCACCAGCACTAAATCGGCAATTCTGTTGCCCAATATCGTTAAAATTCCCACATCTCTCGATACTGACTATGTTGCACAGCTTACATACGAAACTGCAATCAGAAACACCTGTGGTGTACTCATTCTTGCTCCTCTCGTTGTTATCTATCTGTTTGCACAGAGAACTCTTATTGAAGGTGTTGAACGAAGCGGTATTACCGGTTAATAATAAAAGACTGTCACTTTTGTGGCAGTCTTTTTATTTTATTTCTGTCTGCTTTTAAAAAATATCGACCAAATTAGTCCACAAAACATTGCCGCACATATACCTGGGGCGGTTGCAGACATTCCGCCAGACAAAGCACCCAATAGTCCTTTATCATTTATTGCCTGGCGAACACCTTTAGTCAGTGAATATCCAAATCCGGTTAATGGAACCGTTGCACCTGCAGACGCAAACTCTACAAGCGGTTCATATATATTTAAAGCTCCGAGTATAACTCCGAACACAACATAACCGGTTAAAATTCTTGCATTTGTAATAGTAGTTTTATCTAGTAAGATTTGAGCAGGAATACACAATAATCCGCCGATAATAAATGCATATATATAATTCATTTTAATCTCCTTCCAAGACAATACAATGAGCTATAGAAGGGATAGAACGACGGGAAAATACACTGTTTGGATTCAATAAAGCGCCTGTTCCGATAGCCAATATTCGTTTCGCTTCTTTATTATAAAGCTTATTGATAAAGAAAGAAGACAGAACACTGGCAATGCATCCGCAACCCGAACCTCCCGAATGTGTATCTTGTTTTTTCTTGTCATATATAAGCATACCGCAATCATAAAAATTGTCTTTCATATCAATGTTTTCAAGCGATAATAGCTCCTTTACTATGCTGTTTCCTTCATATCCAAGATCTCCGGTTACAATATAGTCAAAATCCGAGAGTGAATAATCGCTTTCGTTAAAAAATCTACAGATGGTATCAGCAGCAGCACCGGCCATTGCAGCACCCATATTGTTGGCGTCCGTAGCTCCTTTATCTATTATTCGCCCTATTAATCCTTGTGTGATTTTTATTGTCTGTTTTTGATTAGTACATAAAAAAGCACCGGTACCTGTCACCGTGTTTTGGCTTGTAGGAGTCCTTGTGCTTCCATATTCCAAAGGGAAGCGGTACTGCCTTTCCGATGCGCAAAAATGCGAAGAAGAGGTCGCTATTGTCTTTTTGTGGCTATCATTACCGTTAAGATACAAGGATGAACATATCAATGCTTCTATAATTGTCGAACAAGCCCCGTATAAACCTAAATACGGAACTTTAGTTTCAGATACAGCAAAGCTTGTTGCGATACACTGATTTATCAAATCTCCTCCGATTATCAAATCGATATCAATAAAGTCGCAACGGCCTTTATTTAATAAAAGATTTAGATTTCTTCGCACCATTTCGGTTTCTGCTTCTTCAAAACTCTTCTTGCCAAAATATTCATCCATCTCATGTGCGTCAAACTCGTTGCCTAAGGGACCTTCGAATTCTTTTTTTCCAACCAATGAAGAGGATGCTTGTATATACACATTTTGAAAATTTAAAATTTGCTTTTTCAAAATATTCTCCTTATTGTGCAAAATAATATATAATTCCGTATATAAATGAAGCAAAAGTTCCGTATAATATTACCGGGCCGGCTATCGTAAACATTTTTGAGGCAACGCCTGTAACGTATCCCTCACTTTTTGCTTCTATAGCAGGTGCAGTAATTGAATTGGCAAATCCACTTATGGGAACCAGCGCACCACTACCTCCGAATTTTGCAATTTTGTCAAATACACCTATGCCTGTTAATAAGCTTGTTATGAGAATAATGGATAATGAAGCCATCATTAAAGATATTTCTTTTTCGATTTCCA
>JAZSDB010000134.1:0-31014 GCA_045530975.1 Eubacteriales bacterium | reverse complement strand
GGCAGATTATGTGAAAAAGGCATTGGAGCTTTGCAAAACGCCTCCCCTTTCCAAGGCATCGCTGGAGGTATTGGCAATAATCGCCTACAACCAGCCGGTGACAAGGTCCTTTATAGAAATGGTGAGAGGTGTTGACAGCTCTGCCATTGTTGCGGCCCTTACCGAAAAGGGCTTGGTGGCCGAGCGAGGCACTCTTGATGCACCCGGCAGACCTACACTTTTCGGCACCACCGATGCCTTTCTCCGTTGCTTTGGTCTGGAAAGCATAGACGACCTGCCCAAAAACGATATTGCCCTTGCAGGCGAGCAGGTTACCATAGATTTTTCGGCCGAGTCCGCAGCCGATGACAACGGCGGCGAAAACCAATAAAAAGAGAGGAAATTATTATGAACAACACCAACGATATGCCCATGAAGCAGATGATAGAAGCGGCCCTTTCCAAAATCCGCGAGGTTGTGGATGTAAATACCGTTATCGGCGACCCTGTTATTCTCCCCGGTGATGTTTCCATTATTCCCTTCTCCAAGGTTTCGGTAGGGTTTGCCTCCGGCGGTACCGAATTCACCGGAAAGAACCCCCGTCCCGACGGCAAGGCCAATTTTGCAGGTGGCAACGGTGCAGGCGTAAGCGTGGTTCCCCTTGGATTTATTGTTGTTGAAAAGGGCACCACCCGTATTATCGAGCTGGGCAATCCCGTTACCTATTCCGCACCTACCGATCCGGTAAACCGTGTGCTGGACAGCATTAACGGCGTAATAGATAAAGCCCCCGACCTTATGGGCAAGATTATGCGCCTTTTCGGTGTTAAGGACGAGGACCTTTATACTGCCGACAACTGCGACATTGATGTGGAGGCCCTGTCCTCCGAAGAAGAGCCCGACAAAAACGAGCCCTCCGACGAAGAAAATCAATAAGTGAAAAACCTGCGTAGGGCAAGCTTACGCAGGTTTTTTGTGTTTTTCGGGGCATTTTCGTCAATAAAGTAATGGAAAGCAATAAAGGGGCAATTGTATGGCTTTATCTATTGACAAATAACAAGTAAAGTGCTATAATCAACGCAGGAATTTGAAATTCGGAGGAATAGTAAAATGAGAATTATTGTTTGTGAAAACGCAGATGCAGTTGCAAAAGAAGCTGCTAAAATTTTTGCTGCACAGGTTTATATGAAGCCCAATTCCGTGCTTGGTCTTGCTACCGGTTCTACCCCCGTTGGCATGTACAAAATTCTTGCGGATATGAACCAGAAGGGCGAAATCTCCTTTAAGGATTGCAAGAGCTTCAATCTTGATGAATATTATCCCCTTGCTCCTACCCACAATCAAAGCTACCGTTACTTTATGAACGTTAACTTCTTCGATCACATCGACATCGACAAGGCAAACACCCGTGTTCCCGACGGCTTGGCTGAAGATCCCGCAGCTATGGGCGCAGAATACGATGCAGCTATCGATGCAGCAGGCGGTGTTGATATTCAGGTTCTCGGTATCGGCCAGAACGGTCACATCGCTTTCAACGAACCCGATGAAAAGCTCGTTGCAGGTACTCACCTCACCGGTCTTACCGAAAGCACCATCAATGCAAACGCTCGTTTCTTTGAAAAGAAGGAAGATGTTCCCACTCAGGCAGTTACCATGGGTATGGCTTCTATCATGAAGGCAAAGACCATCATCCTCCTCGCTACCGGCAAGGCAAAGCATCAGGCAGTTTCCGAGCTTTTGGATGACAAGATCACCACTTCCAACCCCGCAACTCTTCTTAAGCTCCACCCCAACACCATCATCATCGTTGACAAGGACGCTTACGAGGGCTAATTCCATTAAATACAGCAGAGACGGTAAAGCCGTCTCTGTTTTTTATTTTGCCGTAATATCATTGCCGCTTTTTCCGCTTTGAGCATAGGACATAATATTTTGCACCGTGGTCTGCGCAATATTATTCAAGGCCTCCTCGGTGAGAAAGGCCTGATGAGAGGTCACCAGCACGTTGGGCATGGAGATAAGTCGGGCAAGAGTATCGTCATCCATAATATCCTGAGAGCGGTCCTCGAAAAACACCTCCGACTCCTCCTCGTAAACATCCAATGCGGCTCCGCCGATATGGCGTTTTTTAATGCCCTCCAGCAATGCACCCGCATCCACCAATGCACCGCGGGAGGTGTTTACAATAATAACACCCTTTTTCATTTTCTCAACTGCAGATTTATCTATAATATGCCGTGTTTCCTCGGTAAGAGGGCAATGAAGGGATATAATATGACTTTGCGAAAACAGTGTATCCAGATCTGTATATTCTACGGGCAGCGAGGGATTTGGAAGCTTGTCATAGGCCAAAACCCTCATTCCGAAGCCGAGGCAGATATTTATAAAAACACTTCCTATCCTGCCCGTACCGATAACCCCCACTGTTTTTCCGTGAAGGTCCATCCCTGTAAGACCTGCCAGACTGAAATTATGGTCACGGGTGCGGATATAGGCCTTGGGAATTTTTCGCACAGAGGCAAGAAGTATTGCCATAGCGTGCTCGGCCACCGCATAGGGAGAATAAGCGGGCACATTAAATACCGCCAACTTCCCACGGGCGGATAAAATATCTACATTGTTGTATCCCGCACAACGCAATGCGATAAACCTCACGCCCATTTGATGCATACGATTTATAACATCGCCGTCCGCCACATCATTTACAAAAATACACACACCGTCACAGCCCTCGGCCATTGCCGCAGTATCGTAATTGAGCTTGGCCTCGTAATACTTGAAAACGAGGTTATTCTGCAATGCATATTTTTCAAATATTGCCTTTTCGTAGGGCTTTGTATCAAAAAAAGCTATTTTCATCCAAACATCCTTTCTGCTGTTATTTTCCCCAACAATATGGCTTTTTAATCTGTATTGACATTGGGTTTTGCATACTATATAATAAAAATACAAAAAGGAGGATTTATTATGCTGGAAATAAAAAATCTTGTAAAGATATACAAGCCCAAAAAGGGCGTCCCCGTACGTGCACTTGACGGTGTTTCACTGAAAATGCCCGAAACCGGTATGGTTTTTCTGTTGGGTAAATCGGGCAGCGGTAAATCAACCCTTCTCAATTTGCTGGGCGGTCTTGATAAATACGACGGCGGCGAGATTATTATAAAGGGTGTTTCCTCAAAGGATTTCTCGCAGCAGCATTTCGATTCCTACCGTAACACCTATGTGGGCTTTATTTTTCAGGAATATAACATTCTGGAAGAATTTACGGTGGGCGCAAATATCGCCCTTGCCCTTGAATTGCAGGGCAAAAAGGCATCCGATGAAGAAATAAACCGAATTCTCCACGAGGTAGATTTGGATGGCTACGGCAACCGCCGTCCCAATGAGCTTTCGGGCGGTCAGAAGCAGAGAGTGGCCATTGCCCGTGCTTTGGTTAAAAACCCCAAAATTATTATGGCCGATGAGCCCACGGGTGCTCTGGATTCCGTTACGGGAAAGCAGGTTTTGGGTACTCTTAAGCGTCTTTCGGAAAGCAAGCTTGTTATTGTTGTATCCCACGACAGAGAGTTTGCAACCCATTACGGCGACAGAATAGTAGAGCTTGCCGACGGAAAGGTTATCAGCGATACCATACCCGACACATCGGAGGACGCAAGGGATGTAACCATAACCTTTGAAGGCGCCACCGCAAAAATTCCTATGGGTTATCACCTCACCGAGGATGACCGCAAGGCAATAAATGATTATATCGACCGTCTGTCCTCGGGCGCAGAGCTGGAATTTGCCACAAAGAAAGCCCGTAAATTTATAAATACCGACAATGAAAGCATAGAGCATACCGACAAATCGCCCTTTGCTCTTATAAAATCCAAGCTTTCCTTGAAGCACGCCTTCAAAATAGGCGGAAGCGGATTGAAGCATAAAAAGTTCCGTTTAGTGATGACCTGCCTTCTTTCCTGCATTGCCTTCACCCTCTTCGGATTGGTGGACACCTTCTCTGCCTACAACCACCAAAAGGTACTTACCAATTCGCTTTACGACAGCCAAATTCAATATGCCACAGTTAAAAAAGAGGTTTTGCAGGGCGAAGGCGACTATACCTATTGGTCCTCCTTCGGCACCAAGCTCACCCTTGAGGAAATAGAAGAGCTGTCCCAAAGCACAGGCATAGAATTTAATGCGGTATATACCGGCGGAGAATACTACGGACTGTTTTTCTCCAACCTCGGCGAAAAGGACAGCGGTAATTATTCCATGAAGGACAATTATCAAGGACGCTTTTCGGGTGTTGTGGAGATAACTCAATCCACCCTCGACAGTCACGGCTACAAGCTTATTGCAGGACGTCTGCCCGACAAGGATACGGAAATTGCCATAAGCGCATATATGTGTCAGCAGTTCAAGGAAAGAGGTTATATAAACCATATAAGCGGAACCGAATTTGACAAATCCGGCAGACCCAAAAGCATTACCATAAACAAGGAAGCCGATATGGTAGGCAAGAAAATTCATATCGGTGCCGCTGAGTTTGAAATTGTAGGTATTGTCGAAACCAATTTCGATACCGATGGACGCTATGCCGATCTGTTCAAGGAAAACGAGCAGGGCGGAAATGAGATTTTCGATTTTGTTCTGCTGAACGAATTTGAATCTGCGCTCTTCGATGATTACACCGGTATGATAATGGGCTCCAAGGGCATTGTGGAAAGCTACATAAAAAGCATTGGCAATCCCAAAACCATAAAGGATGCCGATATGCACTTCTATTCCGATTTCGGCGATCTTTATATTTATTCCGCCACAAAGCTGAGCGACATAAATACCGACAGCATTATCTGGATTGACGGCAAAAAGGAATCCCTCGGAGAAAAAGAGCTTATAATTACAAGGTCCATTGCACGGGGCTGGCTTAATCTGGAAACCTTTGATGAAAACGGTGTTCCCCATCTGGATATCGATCGCCTGAAAAAGGCGGAATTCAAGCTGGACCTTCATATATACAGTGAATTTGAGCCGATAAGTGAAGACGGCTACAAAATTGTGGGTATAATCGATAATGAAAACGAGGAAAGCAAGGTTAATTACAGCTTCGAAGTAGTTCTTCCCGATAAAATGATAGACAGCTATTTCAGCGGTGCCGATGGAGATTACGATATGGCTCTGGGCGCCATGCCCGAGGACAAGGGCGGCATTTCCACCCTTGCTCATTACTGCTATACCGATTATGACGGCACCCGCTATGTGCTGAGAAACCCCGTTTCCTTTGAGCTGGATTCCCTCAACGAGGCCTTTGAAATGCTGGCAACGGTATTTCTGTGGATAGGCGTGGGCTTTGCTCTCTTTGCCGCCATACTCCTTTCCAACTTTATTGCCACAAGTATTGCCTACAAAAAACAGGAAATCGGCATTCTCCGTGCCATCGGCTCCCGCGGAAACGATGTTTTCCGTATATTCTTCTCGGAAGCATTTATTATCGCTATGATTAATTTCCTTCTGGCCTGTGCGGGCACCGGCATTGCCACCTTTGCTATAAACAGTGCCGTTCGTGAAAACGTGGGGCTTCTTATCACCGTGCTTACCTTTGACATCAGACAGATTGCTCTGCTGTTTGTAATAAGCGTTGCCATCGCCGCTGCGGCAAGCTTCCTCCCCGTAAAGAAGGTTGCCTCCAAGCGCCCCATCGATGCAATAAGAAACAGATAAATTCAATTACAAAAAAATTACCGCAGATTTTCTTCCGTAAAAAAACATAAAATTATAGTGGAAATGATGGAGTTTTTCTGCTACAATAATTTAAAATACAGTTTTGAGGTGTTTATTATGGAACAATGGCACAAGGAAGCGATAGTATATCAGATATATCCCAAGAGCTATTGCGATACAAACGGTGACGGCATTGGCGACCTTCGCGGTATCATAAACAAGCTGGATTACATAAAGGAGCTGGGCGTAAATGCGGTTTGGCTTTCCCCCTGCTACCCCTCCCCCGGCGATGACAACGGTTATGATATTTCCGATTACCGTGACATTGCGCCCGAATACGGCACACTGGATGATTTTAAGGAAATGCTTGACGGTATGCATTCAAGAGGTATTCGTCTTTTGATGGACCTTGTGGTTAACCACACCTCCGACGAGCACGAATGGTTTAAGGAAAGCCGCAAAAGCCGTGACAACCCCTACCGTGATTATTATATCTGGCGTGATCCTGTTGACGGCCACGAGCCCAACGGTTGGACTGCGGCCTTCGGCGGCAGTGCCTGGGAATACGATGAGCTGACAGGACAGTATTATCTCCACCTCTTTTCCAAAAAACAGCCCGACCTTAACTGGGAAAACCCCAAGCTCCGTCAAGAAATTGCAGATATGATAAATTATTGGCTTGATATGGGCGTTGACGGATTCCGTTGCGATGTTATCAATTATATTTCCAAGGATTTCTCCCGTCCCTACGGCGGAGGAAGCGGTCCCAGACTGCACGAATTCCTTCACGAGCTTTACGAGCGCTCCTTCGGTCCTCACAAGGCCCTTACCGTTGGCGAAACCTGGGGACTTTCTCCCGAGCAGGCATTAATCCTCACCGGCGAAAGCCGCGGTGAGCTCACAATGACCTTCCAGTTCGGCCACCTTCTTTTGGGAAGAATCAACGGCGAAAAGTTCGATCCCGAGCCCGTGGACAGAAAGGCCTTTGTGGATATTCTTGCCGATTGGGAATACGGTCTTGCCAACGACGGCTACCCCGTTCTGGTTATGGAAAATCACGACCAGCCCCGTGCCCTTTCCCGTTTTGGCGACCGTGAAAAGTATCCCTACGAAAGTGCCACAATGCTGGCTTCTCTCCTTTACGGTATGAGAGGCGTTCCCTTTATTTATCAGGGACAGGAATTGGGTCTGCACGACCCCACCTTTAGCTCTATCGATGAATACCGTGATATAGAAACCATAAATGCCTACAACGAGCTTAAAGCCACCGGCAAATTTACCGAGGAAGAGCTTATTGCCAAAATGCAGTACGGCAGCCGTGACTGCGGACGTACTCCCATGCCTTGGGATAAGAGCAAAAACGGCGGCTTCTCCAACGGCACTCCTTGGATAAAAGCTCAGGTTGATGACGGCTTTACCGTGGCAGAGCAGGAGGATGACAAGAAATCGGTGCTTAATTTCTACCGCACCCTTCTTTCTGTCCGCAAGAGCGACGATTGCCTGAAGGACGGCAGATTTGATTTGCTGTTGAACAACGAAAACATAAGCGTTTACACCCGCACAATCGTTGACAGCGTGGTTTATGTGGTTTCCAATTTCAACGAAGAGGAAATGCCTATGCCCGAGATTGTGCCCGCCGACGGCAAAATTTTGCTGAACAACTACGAAAGCTTCGGCGCAACATTGAAGCCCTATCAATCTCTCTGGATTAAAAAATAAACATAAAAAAGAATCGGCTTTTGCCGATTCTTTTCTTTTTAATTAAATATCAATTTAAGCACCGAATCCACTGTATGGCTTTCTATGCCGTAGGTTTCCACAAGTATGTCAACGGAGCTGTTATAGGTTTGGCCGAAGGATGGGCTGTTATAGGAAACAAAGACAGTATTTGTTCCGTAACGCATCCAACCGTTCATCATATTTCTTGCCGCAGGGCCGCTCAGCTTGGAGGTATTTATGCCCCAGGAGGGAGCTTCCAGAACCGAGCAGACAATAAGGTCATAGCCGCCGTTTTTCGCCATATTAAGCAAAGCACCGGGACCTGCATCGTGGTAAACATCCACTGTTTCGGCATAGCTTTTCAGCTTGCTTGTCATTTCCTCGGTTACCGAGATTTCGCCCCACACATTATTTATAATAACGTGGGCGATTTTTTCATTGCCCTTGAAATTCAGCGGCAACACATTTTTTCTGTCACGGACCTTCTTTACCGCCCTTGTGGTTATCTCCATGGCGGTTTTGCACGCAAACTCCTTGTCAACGCTTACCTTTTCATCCACGGGATGCCTTTCAAAATATTCTCTCACAAAGCAAAGCATACGGAAAGCACGGTTTTTAAGGGTTTCCATAGATAGCTTTCCCTCTGCTATACGCTTTTTCATTTCGGAAACAAATTCATCGGAGCCATGCTGGAAAAGCAGACAGTCTCCTCCTGCCTCCAGAAAAGCCGCCTCGGCATCGTAAAGATTCATATATCCGCAGAAGCCGCCCATATTTACCGCATCGGAAACAATTATGCCCTCAAAGCCAAGCTTTTCTCGCAAAAGCCCCTTTAAAAGCTTTTTAGAAGCCGTTGCGGGAGGATACAAGCCGTTTTCATCGGGGTTATCGTAGGCAGGCAGGGAGATATGACCGGGCATTATTGCCATTGCGCCTCTCTCTATAAGGCAGGAATACACCTTACCGAAGCTTTTATCCCATTCCTCCTTGGAAAGAGGATTTTCTGCGGTGGTAACGTGCTGATCCTCCACACAATAGCCGTCGCCGGGAAAATGCTTTAAGGTGGCAATCAAGCCGTTATCCTGCAAGCCCTCCATATAGGCACCGCCATAGGTTATCACACTTTCGGCATCGGCACCCGCGGTACGGTATGCCACAGCAGGGCTATAGCTATTTCCCAAAATATCCACACAGGGACCGAAGGTCCAGTGATAGCCCGCCGCTCTTGCTTCCTTTGCGGCAACAACTCCCATATTATAGGCAAGCTTTTCATCGCCGCTTTCCGCAGCGGCCCGCATAGAGGGAAAGACCGTTGCACCTATTATTACATTGGCGGCACCGTATTCCATATCCGATACGATAAGCGATAAGCTCTCGCCCTTTCCGTTTATACTGTCGGAGGCACGTCTTGCCTTTTCAGCGGTAGTTGTATAGAAAAACATAGAGGAAGGCCTTTTCTCGGGCAGGTCCTCGGCGCTGACATCGGGGCAGATAACCGCCAAAAGCAGCTCCTCGGCCGACATTTCCTCCACCCTTGCTTTTATATCGTCGTACTCTTTAATTATGTATTTCATATTTTCAGGCCTTTATTGAAGCTTCTAAAAACCTCAACTTCCTCTCCGCAAACACAAATCCATTGTTGCCCTTTTTTCCATTAAGCGGCTGTGCCGTAATAAAGCTTTGGGGGCAGATAAATGCCCCCTTAAATGCTGTTATTTACTTATGGGATTACAGAACAAAGTCTGCGCCCTTGCTTATCATAATTTCACGAATATCCTTGCCGTCTATCTCACGGGAGGTAACGTTTTTGTCCAAAGCAAGAGCGGCACCGATACCTGCGGCTTCGCCGGATGCACGTACCGACTGCTGAACACGCAAGCTGCTCTGCGCAAGGAATTCCGCACCAAGACATCTGCCGGTGATATAAAGGTTATCAAAGCCCTTTACCACAAGAGAACGATAGGGAATTTCATACCAGGGCTTGCCGTCGTCGGCAGGATTTACATTATACTCACAGCGCAAAACGTGGCCGTGAACATCCACAGGGTAGTTGGACTGACAGAACATATCGTCAAACTTCTTTCTGGAAAGCAAATCAACGGCGGTAAGTACATAATCGGTTTCGATATTACGGCTTTCACGGATACCAACCATAGATGCAACATCGGAAACATAAGCATCCTCAAAGCCCTTGAAATACTTTTTGTAGAACTTCAGCTGACGGATAATTGCCTTTTTGCCCTCAATCTGAGTAAAGGTGAGATGCTCGGGATCGGTTCCGTCGGTTTTATCAAAAAATTCGGGGTTATTGAAGGAAAGACAACGGGGTCTGCCGGTAACCGTAAAGCCCTGCCAATATGCCTTATCGTCGGGAAGAAGGTCGCCTGCCTCGATGGCCTTATCGAAAATCTCGGAAAACATACTTTTGTCATTGGCAACACAATCCACGTAAATGCTTCCGTTGGAATAACTGCCGCCCGACCATTTTCCTGTGGAACGGTTAAGCTCCAGAATGAAATTACCGAAGGCCTCGAAATCCACATTGGAAACCATATAGCGCAGAGAAACGGGCTGATTTTTGCCTGTATCGGGGTTACCCTTGGTATATCCTGCACCTGCACGAACACAAACATCACCGTCACCGGTGCCATCGATAAATATTTTACCCTTTATGATACCAAGTCCGTTTTTGTTGGCCACAACAATGGCGGTAACCTTGTTATCTTCGGTAATAACATCGGCAATAAAGGTGTAATAAAGAAGCTTAACGCCTGCTTCTACACACATTTCCTCCAAAACCGATTTTAATATAAGGGGATCGAAATTGGCGCCGTTACCTACGGTTGCTCCCAATTCCAAAAGCTTATCACGAACGATATTGGCAATATAGGAGCACTGGGGATTCTGTTCAATATGAGTATGCATTACGGGGGAAACCAAGCCGTTGGTGCACAGGCCGCCCATAGAGCCGAGCTGCTCTACCACAAGCACCTCTTTGCCCATATCTGCTGCCGCCTTTGCGGCAAATGAGCCCGCAGTACCGCCGCCGCATACAACAATTTCCGATTCTGCAAAAACAGGAAGCTTAGAATAATCCATAATCTGTTCTCCTTTTAATCTTTATTGATTAAGCATATTTAAAAATTCTTCTTCATTAATAACGGGAATGCCCAGCGCCTGCGCCTTTGTCAGCTTACTGCCCGCATCACTGCCGCAAAGCACAAAGCTGGTTTTCTTGGAAACCGAGCCCGATGCATTTCCGCCGTGTGCACGGATAAGCGCTTCTGCCTCGTTACGCTTCAAGGTAGGCAGCGTGCCCGTAACCACCACGGTTTTTCCTACCAGAGCGGTACCGAGGGGCTTGTCCTTGCTTTCCCCCGAAACACCTGCCTCCAACAGCTTTTCCACCAGCGCTCTTGCATGCGCTCCCGAGAAAAACCGAACAACCGAGCTTGCGCTTTCCTCACCTATGTCATCCACCCTGCAAAGCTCCTCTGCAGAAGCATTCATAAGGTCGTGAATATTTCCAAACTTGGCCGCCAGAGTCTGTGCGGCTTTTTCGCCTATATGACGTATACCCAAGCCGTAAAGCAGCTTTTCAAGACCTGCCTCCCTACTCTTTTCCACCGAGGCAATTATCTTCTTGGCGCTTATCTCACCCATTCCCTCAAGGGGAGCAATGTCCTCCCATTTAAGGTAATAAAGGTCTGCGGCACTGCTTATAAGCCCCTTGCTTATAAATAGCTCTACCACCTTTTCGCCCAAGCTGTCGATATTCATAGCATCACGGGAAACAAAATGAATAATACCTCTGGCAAGCTGGCTGGGGCAATCGGGATTTATGCATCGCACCGCCGCCTCGCCTTCCTCACGGTGGGTTTTCTCACCGCAGGAGGGGCAGAATTGAGGCATTTCAAAGGGAACAGCATCGGAAGGACGCTTTTCCCCAACCACCGAGATTATCTCGGGGATAATGTCGCCTGCCTTGCGCAGACGAACCGTATCGCCTATACGGACGTCACGCTCACGAATAAAATCAATATTATGCAAGGTGGCATAGGAAACGGTACTTCCCGCCAAACGAACGGGTGTGAGCACCGCACGAGGAGTGAGTACTCCCGTTCTGCCAACCTGAATTTCTATATCAACAAGCTGAGTTTCGGCAATTTCGGCAGGATATTTGTAAGCCACCGCCCAACGGGGTGTTGCCGCCGTACTGCCCAATCTTTCACGGAGGGCCAAGCTGTCTACCTTGATTACCGCACCGTCAATATCATAGGGGAATGTGGAGCGCATATCGCCTATGGATTTTACTGCCGCCACTACCTCGTCTGCGGTCTTGCAAAGAATACCGCCGGGGGACACGGTAAAGCCCAGCTCGGTCATCATTTCCAGAGAATGGGAATGACGGTCGGGGATTTCATCGCAGTCCTGCAGGTTGAAAACAAATATTTCAAGCCCTCTTTCGGCACAAATCGATGAATCCAATTGGCGCAAGGAGCCCGCCGCCGCATTTCTTGGATTGGCAAAGGTTTTCTCTCCGTTTGCCTCACGAAGCTCATTAAGCTTGGCAAAGACCGCTCTTGGCATATAAACCTCGCCGCGGACCAAAATCCTGCCAACCTTCTTTTTGAGCTTTAAGGGAACGGAACGGATGGTTTTCAGGTTTTCGGTAACATCCTCACCGAAAACGCCGTCACCACGGGTCAGGCCCCTGACAAAAAGCCCGTCCTCATATTCCAGCGAAACCGAAAGTCCGTCAAATTTACGTTCAACAATAAAATCGGCCTCGGGATATTCTTTTTTTATTTTATCAACAAATTCATAGATTTCCTCGGTGGAGAAAATATCCCCGAAGGAATCCATAGGTACGGCGTGGCGCACCTTGGAAAAGCGCTCCGAAACCTTACCGCCCACACGCTTGGTGGGAGAAAGGGGGGATGCAAGCTGAGGATAATCTCTTTCCAGCTCGGTCAATCGGCGGAAAAGTGCATCATATTCCTCGTCCTGCATAGTGGGAGCGTCCAGCTCATAATACAAACGGGAATGATATTCCAGAGTTTCCTCCAGAGAACGCATTTCCTTTTCTATTTCCAAAAGATTTATTTCTTTCGGCATACAATAGCCACCCATTCATTCTTTTCTTTTAGTTCTTCCACGGCAAAGCCGTTTCTATCCAATGCCTCCAGCACAAACTCCTTGCGGGGCGCAATTATGCCCGAGCAAACCATTCTGCCCTCCGAAAGCAGGCAGGAATCGAAGAGAGGAAGCATATCGCTGATAATATCTGCCACGATATTGGCCATAATTATATCGTATTTCTTTTCTGCAAAGCTGTTCCAGAGGGCTTCATCGGTGAGAACGTTACCGCAGTAAACATCCATAACACCTGCTTCAAGCCCGTTCTTTTCGGCATTTTCCTCGGCAATGCGTGTGGCAACCATATCTATATCCACCGCATCGATATGCTTTGCACCGAGCAATGCACCGCCGATGCCCAAAATACCGCTTCCGCAGCCCATATCAAGGATTTCCTTTCCCTCGGGGGAAAGCTTTTCAAGGGCTTCCAGACAAAGATAGGTGGTTTCGTGTCGGCCTGTACCAAAGGAGGAGGCGGGGTCGATTTCTATAACCGTTCTTCCCTCTCCGGGAACCTTTTCCCAAGAGGGAACAACCAAGAATTTTTCACCGATGGGCAGTGGGTGGAAATACTGCTTCCAATTGTTTTCCCAATCCTTTTCATCGGACACCGAAAATTCAACCTCCAGCGAGCCCATCCAGCCGTCGTTTTCCGCCTTCAGACGCTCTATACCTGCCAGAATGCCCTCCTGCTGAATTCTGCCCTGCTCGTTTTGGGCAAGATAAACACGTACAAGAACATCACCGCCCTCACGAAGAAGGCCGTCCTCCACGTAGTCCACGGGAACATATTGGTTTTCAAGCAGATCCGCAAGGTCCTGAGGGTCATCCACCGAAAAGCAGGTTATGCCCTCGTTGAAAAGCACGCCCGAAACAATTTCGCTGCCTGCGGTGGTAGTATGTATGGTAAGCTCGTCAAATCTCATAATTTTATCTTTCCTGTTCTATTTATTCTGAAGTGCTTTTTCTCTTTCATAGGTCATTTTCATAAAAAGAGCGTCGTCCGATTGGGTGCCTGCCGATTCGCAGATAATGGTGGGAGAAACACCCAACTCCACAATGGCCTTTGCCAGCGGCTCGAATTGAGGACCGTAAACATCATCCTCAAAGGTGAGGTGCTTTTTCTCGCCCATTTCGGTATACATTATCTTGGAAAAATGGCAATGCAAATTTTCGGCATAAGACGCACCGAGCTTGGTGGCAATCTCATCAAAAATACGCTTGAAATCATCCACCGTGTTCAGCGAGCCCCTGTCCCTTGCATTTAAGTGACCGAAATCCACCACGGGGGAAAATTTATCGGAAATCCTGCAAAGCTCTATAACCTCGGAAAGGGTGCCCAGCTGGTTTATCTTTCCCATGGTTTCTATACCCACCTTGGTGGGGAACCTGTTTGCCTCCATCATAGCCGCCACATCTCGCAAGGTCTGCGAGGCATAGTCCATTGCCGTTTCCCTGCTTATTTTTGCGCAGGAGCCGCAGTGGACAACCATTGTTTCCGCACCAAGCAGAGCGCTGACGTGGGCGCTTCTTTTTATATATTCCACACTGTTATCTCTCTTTTCCTTTTCAACCGAGGAAAGAGAGATAAAATAGGGAGTGTGGAAGGACATTTTCACATTGTGCTCTCTTGCCTTTTCGCCGATGGCATAAAAAAGCTCATCACTGCCGGTAATGCCGTTGCCTGCCTCGTATTCATAGGCATCCAGCCCTATTCTTCTTACAAAGCCGGGGGCCTGCAGAGTTGATCTGCCGCCTGCCTGCTTAAAGGCCTCGGAATTTCCTCCCGGTCCGAATTTAGCTCCCATTATTTTTTCGTCCCTTCACTGATATTTTTGCTTAATATATCACAGGCGTTTTCTTCATCAAGCCAGTACAAATTCTTTACAAAGGGGCGCTCGAGAAAACGCTTTATACGGAAAAACAGACTTTCCTGCTTCTTGATGGGCTTTACCATCGCAAAGCGTATACCGGCTCTGTGGGCGGAAAGACAGTCGGTAAAAATCTGGTCGCCGATGGAGATAAGCTCCTCGGGCTTCAGCCCGAAATGCTCCATACATACCTTTACACCCTTGGGCGACGGCTTTCCTGCCTTGCACACATAAAACAGACCGATGTTTTCATTGAATTTCATTACACGGGGGCCTTTGTTGTTGGAAACGAAAGCCATTTTTATGCCTGCCGACTTCAAAAGGGCAAAATATTCCATCATTTTCCCCGTAGGAAGCTCCACCTCATAGGGAGCAATTGTCTGGTCTATATCAAAAACAATGCCCTTAACCCCCATAAGCGAAAGCGCCTCGGGGGAAATTGCATAAATATCGCAGAAGGCGTAATCGGGCCTGAACAATTCAAATGCCATATAAGCTCCTATCCAACAGCTATCCTTGCTGTCTAAGCCGTTTGTGAAATCAATTTTTTGGTTTTGTTTTTGCTATTACAAGGGGGATTACCGCCCGTGCCGCTGATTTTCTCAGCATTTCGGCACAAATTCCGATGGTGGCGCCGGTGGTGGTTACATCATCGATAAGCAATAGCTTTTTATATTTTTCCTCGGGGATATTTATCAGCTCGAACTTGTTTTTCACCGCATTTATTCTTTGAGAGCGGCTTAACAGCTTTTGTAAGAGATTTCCCTTGCTTTTCAAAAGGTGCACAACAGGGATATTGTATTCCCGGGAAATTGTTTGTGCCGCCAGCAAGGATTGATCAAAGCCGTAACGGCGGATATTACGTGAGCTTCTGGGCACATAGGCAATCCCGTCAAAGGTTTTCATATCCAGAGAGCAGGAGTGCACCGCCATTAAAGCCAGAAAGGAAACCGACCTTTCATCGGCATAATATTTATAAGAAAACATCATAAGCTTGGATTCATCGGAGCCGTAAAACATCATACTGCGAATACGCCAACGGTCGTGGCATTGACATTCCTTGGGGATTTTCCCGCACTTATTGCATTTTTCCTTTAATGCCCTTTGAAAGTATGGAGCGCAGCGCGGGCAAACAGTCAATTCGTTGCGGCAAGGGATTTGACGGCAAACAACACAGCGTACCGGATTGGTGTGATTGATAGTGTTTTCCATTGTTATTTCTCTAATCCCAAAAACAGCTTAAGCGCCGTGTGACGGACGGGTATGCGGTTATTTCCCACCATGGTACCCACCGAGCGGCCGCTGCCTACCATTACCACCATATTTTTAGCACGGGTAACGGCAGTATATATAAGATTTCTTGTCATCAGAGGGAAGGGCGCATCGAAAACGGGAATAACCACAATGGGATATTCGCTGCCCTGACTTTTATGAGCAGTAACCGCATAGGCGTGCTCCAGCTCCTCCAGCTGAGAGAAGTCATATTGGGCCCTTCTGCCGTCGAAATCCACGGTAACCGTTTCCTCTCGGGCATCTATTTCCACAATCCGTCCTATATCGCCGTTAAAAATACCGTTGCCCGAATCACCGCCCTTGGTCCAGAGCAGATCGTAATCATTTTTTATCTGCATTACCTTATCGCCCTCACGAAATATCACGCTGCCGTATTTTCGCTCGGCTTTCTTGTGATGGGGCGGATTTAAGGCCTGCTGAAAGCTGATATTCAGCTCCTTTGTGCCCAAGGCGCCCTTGCGGGTGCAGGAAATAACCTGAATATCATCCAAAGGATGAACCCCGTATTTCTTCGGCAGTCTTTCCGAAACAAAGGAAAGTAAAAGAGAGATAACTTCATTGGAATCGTTCTTTTCCAAAAAGAAGAAATCACTGTCACGTCGGTTCAGCACGGGCATTTCCCCACGGTTGATGGCATGGGCGTTTGTAACAATCAAGCTCTGCTCGGCCTGACGGAAAATCTTATTAAGCTTTACCACATTGAACTTTCCGCATCCGATTATATCATTCAGGCAATTCCCGGGTCCTACCGGAGGAAGCTGGTCGGGGTCACCGATAAAAATCAAATAACTGCCCAGCTTAACCGCCTTCAACAAAGCAGACAGAAGGTTGGTATCCACCATAGACATTTCGTCTACAATAATAACCTTATGGGAAAGGGGATTTTCCTCATCCTTGGCAAAACGATGACGGCCGTTGTCGGCAATGCTGGCTTCCAGCATTCGGTGCACGGTTTTTGCCTCCTGCCCCGAGGATTCAAACATTCTCTGGGCCGCACGTCCCGTAGGCGCGGAAAGTATGCAGGAGAATTTCAAAATACGGCAAATCTCGATAATTGCCTTTATTATGGTGGTTTTACCTGTACCGGGACCGCCGGTTATAATCGTAACACCGCCGGTAAAGGCATACCCTATGGCCTCCTTTTGCTCGGGAGCATAGGTTATATTATATTTTTCCTCCAGCACGGCTATCTGCTCATCCAAACCTGTAAGCACATAGGGGAACTTAAATTCGGCAAGGGCCTGAAGCTTTGCCGCAATATATACCTCGGCAGAATAGAGCTCGGTCAGAGCATAGGCCCAACCCTCGCCAAGGGGGAATTTTTGCAATTTACCCAGAGAAACCAAACGCTCCGCCGCCGTTCTGACGGTTATTTCCGAAACCGAGAGAACTCTCATAGCAAGAGGAAAAAGCTCCTCTTCGGGGAGATAGCAATGACCTCCGTTCACAGATGCGGCATTGAGAACGTGCACCACGCCCGCCTCGGCTCTTTCGGGACAATCGGTGGAAAAGCCCAGCGACATCGCCACCCCGTCGGCCTTTTCAAAGCCGATGCCCGTAATATCTTCACACAGACGGTAGGGCGTGGTTTTTATAATATCGATAGCGGCCGAACCGTAGGCCTTGAATATTTTAACCGAAATAGCAGGCCCGAAAAATTCGTTGCAGAACATCATAACGGTTCTCATACCGAACTGCTCTACATAATTGGAATGAATTTCATCGGCTCGTCTGGGGCTTATACCCCTTATATCACACAGCCATCTGTGGTTGTTTTCTATTACATCCAGCGTATCCTCGCCAAAATGCTCCACTATGCGTTCGGCCGTAACGGGACCTATACCCTTTATGGCGCCGGATGCAAGATATTTTAATATGGCATTGGCGGTGGTGGGCAGCTTTTTTTCGAAATAATGGACCTTGAACTGACGTCCGAAGGTGGAATGAACCTGCCACTCGCCCTGAACCTTTATGGTTTCGCCCTCGCCCACATAGGGCATTATACCCACGATGGTAACCGGCTCGCCACCCACATTGATGGTGCAAACAGTGTATCCGTTTTCGCCGTTAGAATATATAATATCTTCAACAACGCCATCGAGATACAATTCTGCCAAAGCCACTACCACCTTTTAATAAATACTTTTCGCTTATCCTCGGCACAGATGCGCTCTATTATTTCTTCCTCCTCCGCTTGGGTTCGACAAATTATTATCATATCGGGTAAATTCTCCCCGTTATCGAACTTTTCAAAGCAAAGGCAAGTATATTTTTTCCGTCTTGCCTCCATCCTTTCGGCAATTTCCAAAACGGAAAGGGCCACGCCCAATGCCGCCAGCGCCGAAAGAAACACATGGGCAAAAATCCACATACTATACCACCTCTTATTATATTATATACACAGCGAAAATGCAAGTTGAATTTTCATTCAACCTCCCTGCTTTCTATGCTTTTTCAACACAAAAAGAAAAGCCCTCGGGAGCTTATTTCCGAGAGCTTTTTATTATTTCTGCTTTTTGTTTTTATAAATCAGATAGGCCGCAATTCCCGCGCCTGCCAGCAAAAGCACAGCGATAATGGCTACAATCCATCCTCCGTTGCCCTTTTCTGCAGGAGGAGAAACCGAAACGGGCTGACTTTCCTCACTGTTTTCCTCGGGAGGCAGTACCGTTACATTAAGGGTATAGGTCAGCGATTCACCGTCGGGCGAAACCACCATTACGGTGATAACCGAGCTTTCACCCGTTATATTGGTATCGCTTATGATTACCCTTGCAGAGCTGTTTTCGGCACGGCAGTAAAGGTTCAGCTTTTCGGTGCCGTGAGGCACGAAAACATTGTACTCCAGCACATCGTGATTGAAGGATGGTTCTAAATAAAAGCCCTCAATCTCCAAGGTTTCCAAACGGCAGTTTGTATCGAAATCCGGTTCCTTTTCACGGTGGATTTCTATGCTGTAAAATATCTTTTGGCCCTGCAAATCGGTATAGGTTATCACCGCCAACCCTTCTCCCGAAAGGGGAACCACTGCATTTTCAACCGTAACCTCGCTGTCGGCGGGACGGGTGATAACAATATCCGCAAGGGCACTGTCGTAGGGTATGGTAACCTTGTAATTATGCTTCTTTGCATCGAAGGAAAAGCCGTCTGCATTGGAAATATCTATATTGAAATCTCCGATTGCAGGTTCAGCAATTGTGGCGGTATATTCCTGAAAGCTTACCTTTTTACAGCCGTCATCGAGAGAAAGGGTTACATTGGGCGCAGAAATATTAATTTCATCGCCTGCATCTCCCGTTACACGGAAGCGAAGCTTCAAAAGCACCGCAAAGGCCTTGCCGCCAATCTGACCGTCCTTGCTGTAGGCGAAAAAGCTTATGGACTCACCGTCATCATAGCAGCCGCTTTCCCAGCCGGTGCTTTCGGCAGACAGAAATTCCACCCCGTCGCCGTATTCCAGCTTGCCCATAATGCCACGGGCGTATTTGTTGCCGCTGAGGCAGAGTGCCATTTCCACAACAGCTCCCTTTTCCACAGCAGAAAAGCCATAAAGCGTGCAAAGCCCGAAGGGCAAAACCTGAGGAGTGCCCAGCTCATAGGGAGTTCTTCCCAAAACGATATACTTCAATATACGGTAATCGTCATCGGCAACCGAGCCATTGTTGTTCATATCCGCAGAAATGCGGTAAATATCCTCATATTGATAGCCGCGCAAAATACGTCCCTGCTCGTAAAGGTCATAGGAAGAAATAACTCCGTCACCGTCGGTATCGCCCATCACCACTGTCTTCAAGCTGTCGCAGACATTGCCGTCGCTGTCGTAAAGACGGATTTCACAGCCGGTTCCCACAAAGGTCTTTAAAATCTTACCGTTGCGGTCATAAACATAGGCATTATCCGAAACATAGAGCATTGCCAGCAACCTGTTTGCGCTCAAACCTGCGGGAATGCCCAAAGCATATCCGTTGTCACGGTCAATGGTAATACCGCTTTCGGGGACAAAGGCGATAAGGTCATTACGGACGGTAATTTTACATTCGGCGCTAAAGCTGCCTATGTGGGTATCGGCCGTAGCGATAACCTTATAAACACCCTCCGCCACGGCGGTCACGTTGCCGTTTTCATCCAAAATAATGCCGTCGGCCTCGCAGAAGAAGCTTACTGGCACAGAGGAGGCACCGTGAGGCAGGTATTTCAATTTAAGGTTTATGGTTTCACCCACCGACATAGTGCGGTCGGAAAGGAATTCTATACCGGAAAGGTGGGCGTCAACTATGAATTTTACGGTGTACTGTCTGCCAAAGGGCAAAACCGAAACAAAGATATGCTCTCCCGTGCCCTTTACCGCACTGCCCGAGGCAAAGCCCGCTCCGTCAACATAGCCCATACCCTTATCATAGGTAACAATTACGCTGTCGTGGTATGCCACGCCTTCTTCTATACCCGCAACGGTAGGAAGTGTGAGGATGGGAGTGCCATCCTTAAAGGAATTTACGGAAATAACCGAGCCAAAGGCAATTACCTCGGTAACTCCGCAAATGGCCACGGCCTTTGAGCTAACACCCAAATCGCCTGCAATTTCGCCCGTAACAAGGTCGAAAACCTTATTTTTTGTAGCAACAATATCACCGCTGAAGGCATAAATCTCTTCGTCCAGAGTATGAAGGAGAAGCAGGGTATCAATACTGTAAATACGGTTGCCCAAGCCGATGGCGTTGCCTGCAGACAAACGTCCGCCTTCGGCATTTACACGGGCTGTAAGAGCAAGGTTTTTATTGTACAGGGACAGAGTGTTTCCGCTGTAAACCGCCAGATTTTCACCTGCAGCAACTATTTTTTCGGCAGAATGCACCTCTGTCTTGTAATTTTTGCCGTCTGTATCCATAGATACCAGCTTGCCATCTGCCGCCATATAAAGCTTTCCGTTAAAGAAGGCAACAGATTGGCAGAAATCCTCGGTATCGATATACTGTCCGTTGGCAGTATCGGTTTGGGGTGCAATATAAATCTTATTGGCATTTTGGAAAAGGACAGCTATATATCCTTCACCTGCAAAAATTTCCTTGGGCAGATATTTCAACACAAAGGAGGAATTTTCGGCAAGAGTTTTTCCGTTGAAGGAATATACACGGTTATCATCCGCCATAAGGAAAACCACATCACTGCCCACGGAAACCGCTGAAATGACGGGAGTATTTACATCATAGAAAAGGTTGTCACGGTAGGGATTTACCCTTTGGGGTGATGACAGCGAGCTCATAGCAGAGCTTGCCGCACAGAAGGAGCTTATCCCTCCGTCAAGCACCTCTGTCCAAGCCATAACAGGGTCCAAGCCATAAATATAATTACGTCCTGCGCCTAAAACAATATCCGAAACGGCAAAGGGAAATCTTCCCAGCTCTTCACCGCTTTCCAGCGAGAAAATCATATTCTCGGTAAAGATTTTTCCGTCATGCACCAGCAATATTTCGTTGGAGGGCACTTCTGCCGCAAGCTCGCCCTTAAGGTTATAAAGAGCGTTGCCCATACCGATATAGCCGTTGCCGAAATATACATTTTGCAGGATAGATGGGGCTATTTCAAGGTCGGTAATTTTCTTGCTTTCGCAGTCCACCAGAGCCAATCCGCCGTAATCATAGCGCACGAGAATGTTGCCATCATAATAATAGCCATCCTCGGCAGGGCGGTCTATATCGCAAAGCTTGGTAAAGGTCTGACCGTAAATATCGAAAACAAAAATCTCTTGGTCCGTAATTCCGTAAACGGTATTGTCACCGCAGAAATATTTGTAAATACCCTCGGGCTGATAGGTGAGCTTTATCGCGCCCTCACCTGCTATTGCGGTGGTACGGTCGATTACCGTAATACCGCCGTCGCCCACCAATACAAGGTCTTCGCCTATGAAAAGGTGGCCGTAAACTCTACCCAAGGGGAGGAATGCCGTGTACCTTTCGGGGGTATTTATATCGTAAATGCGGGCGCCCACAAGGGAATCTCCGTAAAGACAGATATATCCCTTTTCCTCGTCCACCGCCGCAGTTGCATCGGCATAATCTATTTCCGAAAGGGAAACAGAGGCATTTACGGTAAAATTATAGCTTTGGGTAACTGCGCCGTCACGGCTTTTCACCGTAAGGGTGTGTGTTCCCGTTACAACGGTAACACGTCCGAAAACCCCTTTTCCGTCAAGTGTGGCGCTTCCCTCGCCGATTATACGTATATCAATGGGAGTGTCGTATTCTCCGCCGTCCTCCACACCGAATACGTCAGGAACGGAAAAGCTGAGATTGAATTTCTTTTCCAATCTTTCGTCGCCGTCGGTGAGCACGAAAATATGGTCACCGGAGGAAGAAATCTTCTCACCTGTGCCATAAGGGAAGCCGTCAAGTGTGGCGCTTCCTCTTGTAAACTCAAAGGTGACAAAGGAGGCAAATTTGTTGTATTTATAGGTCAAAGGGGAGAAATTCAAAGCAAAACGGACATTTCTCACCTTTTCTCCGTAGGTTACGGTAAGCAGATGAGTACCGTTGGTCATTACCGCCTCGCCGTCATCGATAGGCACACCGTCAAGGGTAGCGGTACCTCTGTTAAAGCCGATCATCACGCTTTCGTGGAAAATTCCGTTATGGAAAACACCTGTGATAATGGGCTCATCCACAAGGGAAAGTATGGCAGGCGCATTTATCACTCCGTGACCGAGCTCACTGCTTTTGGAGCTACCGCAGGTATCTATGATAAGCGACAAAAATTCATCGTTGGCAAAACGGGCTTCATCACCGATTTTTGTTGCCGCAAGGGCGGCAATACCGCTGACAAAGGCACAGGAGAAGCTGGTGCCCGAGCCCAAGGTATAGCTTTCCGAGCCATCCTCGGGAATGAGAAGGGGGACGTCCTCACCGGGGGCGGCAACATCCACCATATCGTTGTACTGGGAAAATTTGCTCCTTTTTCCCTGCATATCGCAGGAGGCAACCGAAATAACACCCTCATAGGAGGCAGGATAGCTTTTCTGGTCACCGTAAGAAAGAGCACCGCCGTTGCCTGCCGCCGCAATCATTATACAGCCCTTGGAGATGGCATAATCCACCGCCGCCTGCTCGGCATAGGAGGAGGAAAAGCCGCCCACGGACATATTTATAATTTTTGCACCTGCATCGGCCGCAAAACGGATACCGCTTATAAGGTCGGAGGAGAAAATGGTGGTTGCCCCTACCGAAACCTTTACGGGGAGTATGGAAACACCGTGAGCAACACCGGCAAAGCCCACACCATTGTTGGCGGTGGCGGCAATAAAGCCAATAACCGAGGTGCCGTGTCCCGAAATATCATCGTTTATGCCCGCTTTTCCGCTTACTGCATCGTAGCCCGAAAGAATTGCGGCAGAGGAAAGCTCCTCGTGAGTGCGGTTTACACCTGTGTCCAGCACCGCAACAATTACCTTATTGTCGCCCTGCACGCTGTCCCAAGCGGTGGGAATACCCATTTTATCGTAGGCGGGAAGAGTGATGGGGTCAGCGGTAACTGCCTGAACCTCTCTGGGCAAATCCACCTCGGCATAATCTATAATTGAACTGTTTTTATCCAGAAAGCTCTTATCTGCGGAAACAACAAAAAGCTTTCTTTCGCTTTCTGCCAAAAGCTTGTAGGGGACATTTTCAAGGGATTTTGCTATGTCCTCCTGAGAGGCGGTTGACAAAAATTGCACTATATAACGGTTTTCCTCGGGAAGAGGTGCTGAAAAGAAGGAATTCCCCTCAAGGCAATTCTTTCCCAATGCGCTGTAAAGGGCCTGATTTCGCATCTCGTCAAAGCTTTCAAAGGGCGATTCGGGCGCAAAAAGAACACCCCCTGCCACAAGTAGGGCAGGCAGTATCAAAGCTATTGACAATAGAATTGAAAGCGCCTTTTTCTGCATTTTATTTGGAAAATCCTTTATAAATTTCTATATATTCATCACTTTCACGGCTGTGAGTGCTGTCGCTGTAAATGTATAGGTCGGGCATATAAACAAGCCCTTCCCTGCCGTCCTTTCGTCCCTCAACCAAAACAAGGGAGGGCGACATACCCGGGGAGGCCACCACCGCACGCAGACGCTTTGGCTCTATAGAGCATTCCCGCATGGCGCAAAGAAGATTTACCAGACGGTCGGGACGGTAAACGGCAAAAAAACGGCCGCCGCTTTTTAAGCACCAGGAGGCGCATCTGCAAAACAGCTCCGCACCGCCGCAGATTTCACGACGTGCAATGGCGAGGGGCTGAGAATCGTTGCTTTTTCCGCAATCGGCACGCATATAGGGCGGGTTTGTTACAACATAATCAAAGCTTCCGCATTCAAAAAGCTTTCTGTAATCTGCCGCATCACCGCAGATTACATCAAAACGGTCCTCAAATCCATTTTCCTTTGAATTAAGGGCGGCTATGCTTGCATATTCCTGCTGATACTCCAAACCTGTAAACTGCGAGGAGCTTTTAAGAGCCAGCAGCAAAAGAGGCAAAACACCCGAGCCGGTGCCCAAATCAAGGCATTTCCCCTTTTTCACCGAGGGAGATGCAAAATGGGCAAGCAAAAGGGCGTCGGTCCCAAATCGAATGCCACCCGACGGCTCGTGCAATACAATATCCGCATTTATTTTTGTGATAGTTCCGTCAAACATATACGTCCCTTATATCATATAACAATAATTGTTTGCTTTTGTGTACGAAAAAAGAAGCTTTTATAAAACTTTTATTTTTTCTTTTGTTTTAACGTTCTTGAAAGGGTTTTTTTCGTTCTTACGCAAAGCTGCAAGCCGGCGAAGCAGATTTGATGGAAGAATCGTATTTTGCAAAGCGTGAGGCGTACATGGGTACGTCGAGCTTTGTAAAATGCGATAGAAAAAGAAATACAATAAAATCCGCAGGATTTTTTCCTATATTTCGTTTGATTTCGATAGAGTGACAAATCTTTGCTGTTCCCGTGATAAAATCTTCTTTTTCGTTCTTACGCAAAGCTGCAAGCCGCAGTAAAAGAAATAATGCGTCCGTGATTATCACACGAACGCATTACACATCGGTCTCGGTTACGCCTGAGCAGCGTCAACGGGGCATACAGCCGCACATGCGCCGCAATCAAGGCAGAGCTCGGGGTCGATGGTGTACTTGCCGTCATCAGCTACGCTGATGGCGCTAACGGGGCATTCTGCTTCGCAGGTGCCGCAACCGATACAAGTATCGCTGATAATAGAAAATGCCATAATATAACACCTCCGTTATGATTAACAAAATAATATCACATTCACAATGGAATTTCAATGGTTTTTTGCATTATTTCTGCATATTTATTCGGAAACCTTTTCCAATGCGGAACGAAGGTCTGCGATAATATCATCGATATCCTCGATGCCCACGGAAATTCTTATAAGACCTGCATCGATGCCTGCCGCAACAAGCATTTCATCGCTGAGCTGACGGTGAGTGGAGCTGGCAGGATGAAGCACACAGGAATGAACGGTTGCAACATGAACCGCATTTACGAAAAGGGAGAGAGAATTCATAAACTTAACAGCCGCTTCTCTGCCACCCTTAATGCAGAAGGAAACAACACCGCTGCATCCCTTGGGAAGGTACTTCTTCGCAAGGCCATTATATTTATCGCTTTCCAAGCCCGCATAGTTTACATATTCGGCATAGCCGCTTTCCTGCAGGAATTTTGCAACCTTGAGAGCATTGCTGCAATGACGTTCAAGACGTACATCCAAGCTCTGAATACCCAAATCGAGGAGGAAGGCCGCCTGCGCGGTGGGATACACGCCCAAGTCACGTACAAGCTGAACGCGCATTTTTGTAATATAGGAAAGGGCACCGAAGGATTCGGTATAAATAAGTCCGTGATAGGATTCATCGGGGGTACAAAGACCGGGGAATTTATCGTTCTGAGTCCAGTCAAAGCGGCCGCTGTCAACTACACATCCGCCAAGCTGAACGGCGTGTCCGTCCATATACTTGGAGGTGGAGAGAACCACAATGTCTGCGCCGAAATCGATAGGACGGCAGAGCACGCCTGTGGCAAAGGTATTATCTACAATAAGGGGAATGCCTGCCTTGTGGGCAACTGCGGCAACCCTCTCAATGTCAAATACCGAAAGAGCGGGGTTGGCAATGGTTTCACCGAAAATAAGCTTGGTGTTGGGACGGATAAGCGCCTCGATCTCTTCATCGGGAAGGTCCTGATCGAAGAAGGTGCAGTCTATGCCAAAGCGCGTCAAGGTTACCGAAAAGAGGTTGGTTGTACCGCCGTAAATTTTGGAGGAAACCAGAATGTGGTCGCCTGCGGAGGCAATATTGGTTACGGCAAGGAAGGATGCCGCCTGACCGCTGTTGGTGCAAAGTGCGGCAACACCGCCCTCCAGAGCGGCTATCTTGTTTTCAACACAAGCCACGGTGGGGTTGGAAATTCGGGAATACATGTGTCCGTCGGCAGTAAGGTCAAAAAGCTTGCCGATGTCCTCGGGAGAGCTGTAGGAATAGGTTGTGCTCTGATATATGGGCAATGCCAGGGGCTCGCCGTTGGCGGGCTCGTAGCCCGAATGAATACAGGTGGTTGCAGGAGATATCTGCTTTTTCATAATTTAATTCTCCGTATCTTTAATTTATTGTCAGGAACGTCCAAAGCTTCTGTCCAGCTCACGAAGGTCGGCAATAATATCATTGCGGTCGTTTACATCGTGGCAGGAGATGGGGTATTGATAGGTATTGTATTGGAAGCTGTCAAAGGAGAAAATGGTGTCCAAATGATTTGCCACATCGGTGGCGGTCATATTGGTGGCCTTGCAGGCATCCAGAACCGAAAGCATGGTCTGCATATCCTTATTGTCCTCGTTATTAAGGAACTGGGAAAGCAGGTCCTTGCATATCATACCGTAATAATTGGTTTGCTGACGGTTTGCCTCTCCGTCACGGTGGAGAAGCCATTCCAGCTTGGTCTTGCCGTAAAGCTTTTCATTAAGCTTTACCTGATTGCCGATATTGGTAATCTTAACCTCATATTCGCCTGCGGGCAGGTCGGCAGTCTGCTCTTCCTCGGTAACTGTATAACGGATAATCTCGGTAACATCACCGGGCATAACCGAATAGCAATCCTCCATAAGGGCGGCAATGGATTTTATACTGTTTTTATCCAACACAAAGCAGTAGTCCACGGGAATGCCTGTCATAGCGGTAACGCACTGACAGATTTCCTTGGGTGACATTACGGCAAAGAGATGTTTGACCTCTGCCAGACCGCCTGCCTCATTGAAATAGATTGTGTTGGGATTGATGGGGCAATAGATAATCTGCTTTGTCTTGGCGTTTTCATCGAGAAAAACGCACTGAGAAACATTGCCGTTGTCATCAAGCGCCACGATTACAGCGGTGAAAACATCACCCGATGCATCGAAATAATTGCCGTCAACCACGGGGCCGTCGGAGGTTTCGCTCTCATCGGAGGAGGTATCGCCCTCAGGTGAAGATGTATCCGTTTCCGAGGTATCGGAACCCATATCGGAGAAATCCAGCACGTCCTTCAACAAAGGATATACATATACACCGCCGATAAATCCGAAAACCAGCAGACATATTACAAATGTTATAAAGAAATTCTTAAATGCGGAAGACAAAAGCTCATCTCCTTAAACATATTTATTCGATGGTAATTATACACCCATTTATCCCTTTTGTCAATCACATTGACAAAACCCGTACATTGAATGTATATGCCCTGCTCATTCCTGCTTTTGTGTGCTGTGCTTGACATTTTGTGAATATATAGTTATAATATATAATTAATTACGCTTAATTTTAAGGAGTATCGGTTTTTATGGGAATTCTTGAAGCCATTGTATACGGCATTATTCAAGGCATTGCCGAATTTTTGCCTATTTCCAGCTCCGGACATCTGGCGCTGGCGCAGAATTTTTTCGGCACCGACAGTGATATGGGCTTTGCCTTTAACATAGCGCTCCATCTGGCAACCCTGATTTCGGTTTGCGTGGTGTTCCGAAAGGATGTGGCTATGCTGGCAAAGGGCTTTTTCTCGCTGACAGGCAAGCTTTTCACCGGCAAAATCAAAAAGGGCCTCGAATTTAACGAAAAGCTGTTTTTAATGCTATGTGTGGCAACCCTCCCCTTGATTCCCGTAAAGCTGCTGGGTATGGATGACCTCATAAAGGGGCTTTGCGGCTATGCCTTCGCCATAGGCATACTTCTCATCATAAACGGAATAATGCTCTTTATCTGCGATAAGCTTCCCTCGAAAGGCGTTTCTCCCGAAAAAGGCGGATTTTGGCGCCCTCTCGGTGTTGGTCTTGTGCAGGCAACCATGGGAGTTATGCCCGGCATTTCCCGCTCCGGCTCTACCATAAGCGGCGGCAAAATTCTGGGATATTCCAAGGAAGAGGCAGTACGCTTTTCCTTCCTTATGTCCATTCCCGCCATTCTGGGCGCATCGGTGGCAGAGCTTCCCGATGCATTGAATGAGGGCATGAGCGGAGATATGCTTTTCCCCATGCTGATAGGCGCCGTTACTGCGGCAGTTGTGGGATTTTTCGCAATTAAGCTTTTACAGTATCTCACAAAAAACAAGAGCTTTAGATTTTTTGCGGTATATTGCATTATCATAGGCGTTACCGCCATTGTTGCTGACCTGTTAATTTAAGGTTATTAAGGAGAAAAAAGTGGCAGACAAGAAAAAGAAACCCGCCCCCAAAAAGAAGACGGCGGCAAAAAAATCCACAAAACAAGAAAAGCAGTCGTTAATCGACCGCTCCGAGATGATAAGATGGCTTCTCGGATTTTTGGCGATATTTATCATAATTTCCTTTATCCCCACAGTAAACAGCGGTGTGGTGGGCGGAAAGATTTCGGAATGGCTCAGAGGTCTTTTCGGCCCCATTTACTATGTAATCCCTCTGCTTATTCTGGTGATGGTGTTCACCTGGGGCAAGGATAAGAAAAACAACAACGTAAAGGCAAGAGGATTTCTTTTCTTCCTTGAATTTGTGTTTATTTCCATATTGGTGCACGCCATAGTAGCAGACGATAATGTTTCCTTCGACGGCCTTTATGACCGTGGTGTCGAAATGACAAGCGCAGGTATTATAAGCGGCTCCATCGCCCTTGCTTTTACCGCCACCATCGGCAAGCTTCCTTCCATTATCTTTGCGGTTTTGGGTATTTTTGTTTGCACCGTTTTCCTTTTCGGCGTATCGCCCAAGGATATGATTATGGCCTTTATCAATTATATCCGTGACCTTTTCGCCAATATGAAGAGCGACGAGGACGAGGATGAGGACGAAGAGGAAGACGAGGAGGAAGAAGCGCCTCCCGTGAAGAAGGAAAAGCAAAAGAAGGAAACCAAAAAGAAAAAAGAGCCCGAAAAGAAGAAGGAAAAGAAGAAGGACGATGATATCGACCTTATCCTTCCCGATGACCCCGAGGATATTTACAACGAGCCCGTTGAAATTCTGGATAATGCCGAGGACGAAATTGCCGAGCCCATTCCCGAGGAGGATATTTTCGGCGACAATGCGGAAGAGGACCTTCCCGAGGACCCTGCGGCAGAAAAGGTTGCCGAGGAAGTAACCGATAACAGCAATGAAATGGCCGCAGAAGAGGATGATGAGGAGCTTTATCTGGAGCCCATTGAGGATACTCCCTATGTATTCCCTCCCATCTCTCTCCTTACCGCCAACGACCATGGCGCAACCCGTCCCAGCGCAGGCGACATAGAGCGCACCAGCCGTCATCTTGAAGAGGTGCTGGCAAGCTTTAATGTCAAGGCAAAGGTTATAGATTGCACCTACGGTCCCACCGTAACCCGTTACGAGCTCCGTCCTGAGGCAGGCGTAAAGGTTAAGTCCATAGTAAACCTTGCCGACGACCTTGCTCTTCACCTTGCCGCAACGGCAATCCGTATTGAAAACATCCCCGGCAAGGCGGCCGTGGGTATCGAAATCCCCAACAAAAACGTTTCGATGGTACGTCTGAGGGGCTTGATAGACAACCCCATCTTCAAGGATGCCAAGAGCCGTCTTTTCGCCGCTTTGGGCGAGGACGTGGCAGGCAATCCCGTTTATCTGGACATTGCAAAAATGCCTCACCTGCTTATTGCAGGTGCCACTGGTCAGGGTAAATCGGTTTGTATAAACTCTCTTATCCTTTCCCTCCTTTACCGCAATCATCCCAACGATGTAAAGCTTATCCTTATTGACCCGAAAACCGTTGAGTTTTCCGATTTCAAGGATATTCCCCACCTTTTGGTTCCCGTTATCAATGATGCGAAAAATGCGGCGGGTACACTTAATTGGGCCTGCACCGAAATGGAAAAGCGCTACCAGCTTATAAAAGAAGTTGGCGCCCGTGACCTTGCCGGCTACAACACTGCCGTATCCGACGACCCCGAAAGAGAAACTCTCCCTCAGATTGTTATATTTATAGACGAGTTTGCCGACCTTATGATGACAGCTCCCGATGATGTTGAAACCTCTGTCTGCCGTCTGGCGCAGAAGGCCCGTGCCGCAGGTATGCACCTTGTTATCGGTACTCAAAGACCTTCGGTAGATGTTATTACCGGTCTTATCAAGGCAAACATTCCCTCCCGTATTGCTCTTACCACCGTTGCGGCGGTGGACTCCCGTACCATTCTTGACCAGACCGGTGCGGAAAAGCTTTTGGGTAAGGGCGATATGCTTTACTACCCCGTGGGCGCTATGAAGCCCCAGCGTGTGCAGGGTGCCTTTGTTGACGGTAAAACCGAGGTTGCGGCTGTTACACAGTTCATAAAGGAAGCCGCTCAGGCACAGTACGACGAAGCGATTATGAGCTTGATAGAGCAGGAAGCAAAGCTCTGCGGTCTGAAGGGCAAAAAGGCCGCTGCTGCGGCAGAGGCAGAGCCCGACGACGGCAACGAAAAGCTGGACCCCATGTTTATAGATGCTGTGGGTGTAGCGGTAGAATGCGGCACCGTTTCCACCTCCCTGCTGCAAAGACGTCTTTCCTTGGGCTACTCCCGTGCGGCAAGAATTATCGACAAAATGGAACGCAAGGGCTATATAGGCGAATTTGATGCCGCCACCAAAAAGCGTGCCATTATTATCACTCCCGAGCAATATGCGGAGCTTCGTCTTAACGGCGAGGACAAGGCGGAATAAAATGCTCAGGCGCTGTGCAATATTTCTTTTCCTGCTTGCGTTTTTGCTTTCCGGCTGTGCCAAGGAAAATGTTTACCGTCTTTCCTTCACCGCCGACGGAAGCGATAAGATAGACCTCATACACGACCTGAACGGATATCAGG
>JAZSDB010000036.1:0-5670 GCA_045530975.1 Eubacteriales bacterium | reverse complement strand
GAAAAATTTTGGTTGGCTTCCGAAATAGAAACAATTCTATTGGATTTAATAATCATACAAATACCTCCTTTGTGATGTCGATATTATTATACACGAATTTTAGGATAAAGTCAACCTAAATACTTAAATTCCTCAAATTGTATTTTGGTTTCCCCATAGCGGCGTAGAGGGCAAAGAAAAGGACGGTGTTTTTTAAAATGCCGTCTTTTATTTTTTGTGTGTCCTGTCCTGACGTCCACTCTTTACTTTGACGGCAAAACACCTTCGACAGGATAGCCGATTATCGGTCAAAAATGTATAAAATTACCGCAAATCGAATAATATGCAGTTTTCGACGTAAATCGACAGCAATCGACAATGAGATTTTGAAATGGTGTCAAAAACCCCGTTTTCCTTGATAAAATAAGGGCTAAAAGGGGAATAATGGGGTACGAAAGTGGGCCCTTTTCAGCCCTTTTTGCCCAAAATCTATTGCATAAAACTGTTTTTGTGTGATAAAATACAGCCACAATAACAAAATATACAAGGAGCAACAAAAACATGGAAAAAGCGAGGGTGCTGGTTGCAGACAGCAACAGCGAATTCAGAAATCAATGTGTCCAATCCCTCCGTCGGCTGGATATAGAAGTGGTGGCAGAAGCGTCGGACGGACAGGAGGCATTTCAGAAGATAGCAAGGTTCAAGCCCAATGTTGTGATCTCTGACCTTTATTTGGGCAAAATCGACGGTGTGGGGTTAATCCGCTCGGCAAAGCGTCAGATGGGAGAGGATTTGCCCGCCTTTATAATGCTGGCATCCTTTTCAAGCCAGAACCTCTTTGAGGAATGCTGTGAAATGGGCGCATCCTACTGTATGCTGAAGCCGGTGGATTTCAATGCGCTGGGCGACAGAGTGAAAAGAATTATCGAAAAGGGGCGCCGCAGAGGAGGAGCCACCGTTCCCCAGAGAGAGGAGGCGGACCTGGAGGCGCAGGTAACCAAGATAATCCACCAGATAGGTGTTCCCGCACATATAAAGGGCTACCAATATTTACGTACCGCAATCATAATGACCATCAACAACAACGACATTATAAATTCGGTGACAAAAATCCTTTATCCCACCGTTGCAAAGCAATACGGCACCACCAGCTCCCGTGTGGAGCGTGCCATCCGTCACGCCATAGAGGTGGCCTGGGACAGAGGTGATCTGGACGTGCTCAACTCCTTTTTCGGTTATACCGTCCAGAATTCCCGAGGAAAGCCCACAAATTCCGAGTTTATCGCAATGATAGCCGACAATCTGCGATTGAAGAACAAAAACCTTATAACCGTATAATTTTCACTCTGCAATAGTTTTCATTAATCTTTTTCCCCGCGCAGAAAAGCTGTCATTGGTAATATGATGGCTTTTTTGTGTTTTTTTGGGCTTTGAAAGGGTTTTTCTTCCTATTATTTATTGACATTTTAAATGTTCGATGATAAAATAAAACGAATATACTGTGTAGTAAACAGAAGTTTGATAAAATCAAATTGCGGAGGAAATATTATGTCTGTTAATAAGCCCATTTTTAAAGGTGCAGGTACTGCTCTTATCACCCCCTTCAAGGACGGTAAGGTTGATTTTGAAGCATTCGGAAATATGCTCGAATTTCAGATAAACAGCGGTATCGATGCTCTTGTGGTTTGCGGCACCACCGGCGAACCTGCTACCCTGGACGATTGCGAGCACAAAAAGGTAGTGGAATTTGCCATCGAAAAGGTGAATCACCGTGTTCCTGTTATTGCAGGTACCGGCTCCAATAACACTCAGTATGCGATAGAGCTCTCCCGTTTTGCCGAAAAGGCAGGCGCGGACGGTCTTCTTCTCGTTACTCCCTATTACAACAAGTGCTCTCAGAAGGGTATTGTTTCCCACTTCAACACCGTGGCGGATTCTGTAAACATCCCCTGCATTGTGTATAACGTACCCGGCAGAACCGGCTTCTGCATTTCTATCGATTCCTATAAGCAGATTGCAAAGCACGAAAACATTGTTGCAACCAAGGAAGCCAGCGGCAACCTTCTCCTTATGATGGAGGTTCTGGAGGCCTGCGCAGGCGATATCGATATGTACAGCGGCGATGACCAGCAGATTGTTCCCCTTATGTCTATGGGCGCAATCGGCGTTATTTCCGTATTCTCCAACGTTATGCCTGCCGAAGCACACGCTATGGCAAAGGCCTGCCTTGACGGCGATTTCAAGACTGCGGCTCAGATGCAGTTGAAGTATCTCCGTTTTATGAACGGCTTGTTTATGCAGGTAAACCCCATCCCCGTAAAGACTGCTATGGCAAAGATGGGCTACTGCCAAAACGAATTCCGTATGCCTCTCTGTCCTATGGATGCGGCAGACGACGAAAAGCTCTTTGCTCTTATGCGTGAGCAGGGACTTATTAAATAAATCCCCCATATAAAAAAACAAAGGACTGTCTATTATGAATATTATTGTCAACGGCGCTTGCGGCAGAATGGGTAAAGAGGTTATTGCCGCCGCCCGTAATAAAGGAATAAATGTTGCGGCCGCAGTGGATAAATTCGGCACCGCTTCCCTTGAGGGAATACCCTTTTTCACCTCTCTTGATGAGGTGAATGTAAAGGCCGATGCGGTTATCGATTTTACTCACCACACCGCCGTGCCCGAGATTTGCAGCTTTGTACGCAAGACGGGCACTCCCTGTGTTGTTGCCTCTACCGGACATACCGAAAGCGAAATGGCTATGCTTAAACAGCTTTCCGAGGAGTTCCCCGTGTTCTTCTCCCGTAATATGTCCTTGGGCGTGAACCTTCTTATCGACCTTTGCCGCAGTGCGGTTGTAGCTCTCGGCGGCGATTGCGATATTGAAATTATCGAAAAGCATCACAGAAATAAATTGGATGCTCCCAGCGGCACCGCACTTATGATTGCAGAGGGCATTGCCGAGCTTATGGAGGAGGGCACTCAGTTCGTTACCGAGCGTGCATCCCGCCATATGGTTCGCCCCGATAATGAAATCGGTATCTCTTCCATTCGTTGCGGCGGTATCTTCGGTGAGCACGAGGTGCTTCTAAGCCGTAACGGAGAAACCATTTCTCTCAAGCACACCGCCGAAAGCCGTGCTCTCTTTGCAGAGGGCGCTATCCGTGCGGCGGAATATATCGGCAAGAAATCTGCCGGCTTCTATTCTATGAAGCAGCTTTTGGCGGAATCTGCCTCTGCTCCTTCGGGTAAATAAACGTTTTTGCAACTTTCCTTTGTCTAAATTGCAAAAATATACCCAAGGATATAACATTTAACAGTTGTTTTATGACGAAAATGCAACAAAAGCGGAATTTTGTTGCATTTTTAGTTGACAAGGAACGGTTATGCTGTTATAATGTCCCCTAATGAATACCCTCCGAGAAAGGAAATGGCTATGTCTAATAAATTAAATGTAGAATCCATGGCGGCTCATCTGAGCGAGAATTGGGTTTTTGATGAAGGTCTGTACCGCCGTTTTGAGGTTAAGCGAGGCCTGCGCAATGCCGACGGAACAGGTGTGCTGGCAGGCATTACCCGTGTAAGCAATGTTCACGGTTATATTGTAAATGAATATGAGCGTGTGCCCTGCGAGGGTGAATTGCAGTACAGAGGCATCAACATCCACGATATTATTGCGGCTACCGACAGGCACGACCGCTTCGGCTATGACGAAGCATCCTGGTTGCTCCTTTTCGGCTCTCTTCCCACTCAGGAGGAGATAGATTTCTATGATGCCCTTATGGATGAATATTGCGAGCCACCCAATTCCTTTATCGAGGATATGATAATGAAGGCGCCCAGCCCCGATATCATGAATAAGCTCGCCCGCAGTGTGCTGGCCCTTTACAGCTATGACGAAAACCCCGATGATACCTCGGTGGACAACGTTCTTCGTCAATCCCTTATGCTTATCTCCCGTATGCCTATGATAATGACTGCGGCCTATCAGGTTAAGCGCCGTCATTACGATAACGAAAGCTTGTTCCTCCACCGTCCCGTTCCGGGGCAGGGTATGGCGGAAAACATCCTTTCCATGCTTCGTGCCGACAGAAAGTTCACTCACGATGAAGCACGTCTGCTGGATAAGTGCCTTATCCTCCACGCAGAGCACGGCGGCGGTAACAATTCCACCTTTGCTGTACGTACTCTTACCTCCTCCGGTACCGATACCTTCTCTGCTATTGCGGCAGGTATCGGCGCATTGAAGGGACCTCTTCACGGCGGTGCCAATATCAAGGTTGTAAGAATGCTGGATAATATAAAGGCAAATATCCGTGATTATAAGGATGAGGATGAGCTCCGTGCTTATCTTTCTAAGATTCTTGCCAAGGAGGCCAATGACGGCAGCGGTAAGATTTACGGTATGGGCCACGCTGTTTATACCTTGAGCGACCCCCGTGCTACCGTGCTTCGCAAGGCGGCAGAGGAGCAGTGCGATACCTTTGGTATGCGTGATGATTTTGAATTGCTTCGCGCTATCGAGCGTATAGCTCCCGAGCTTTTGCAGGCCAAAATGCGTGACGGCAATGCCATCTGCGCCAATGTGGACCTCTATTCGGGCTTGGTTTACCGTATGCTTGGTATTCCCGAGGAAATGTTCACACCCCTCTTTGCTATCGCACGTCTTTCCGGCTGGTGTGCCCACCGTCTGGAGGAGCTTATCACAGGAAAACGTATTATGCGTCCCGCATACCGTCCTATCCACGGTAATTTACCTTATATAGAAATAGAAGACAGAAAGGAAAAACCTATATGTCAGGCCTGACTATTGCACAGAAAATTATAAAAGCTCACCTTGTTGAGGGTGAAATGATAAAGGGTACCCCCATCGGTCTCCGCATTGACCAGACTCTCACTCAGGACGCCACCGGTACAATGGCTTATCTTGAATTCGAGGCAATGGGCATTCCCCGTGTCAAGACCGAGCTTTCGGTTGCTTATATCGACCACAATACTCTCCAGAACGGCTTTATGAATGCCGATGACCACCTTTACATCCGTACCTGCGCAAAGAAATACGGTCTTCGCTTCTCCCGTCCCGGTAACGGTATCTGCCATCAGGTTCACCTTGAAAGGTTCGGCGTTCCCGGCAAAACCCTTATCGGCTCCGACAGCCACACCCCCACAGGCGGCGGTCTTGGTATGCTTGCCTTCGGCGCAGGCGGTCTTGATGTAGCTGTTGCAATGGGCGGCGGTGCATATCATATCACTATGCCCGAAATGGTACGTGTAAACCTTACCGGTAAGCTCAATGATTGGGTTTCCGCAAAGGACGTAATTCTTGAGGTTCTTCGCCGTCTGAGCGTTAAGGGCGGTGTGGGCAGAATTATCGAATACGGCGGAGAAGGCGTGAAAACCCTTTCCGTTCCCGAAAGAGGCACCATTACCAATATGGGCGCAGAGCTGGGCGCATCCACCTCTGTGTTCCCCTCCGATGAAAATACCTATGAATTTCTCAAGGCCCAGGGCAGAGAAGATGCCTATGTGGAATTGAAGGCCGATGAGGATGCGGTTTATGACCTTGTGGTGGATATTGACCTTTCTACCCTCGTTCCTGCGGCCGCATGTCCTCACAGCCCCGATAATGTAAAATCCCTCTCCGAAATCGGCGAGATTAAGGTTGATCAGGTTTGTATCGGCTCCTGCACCAAC
>JAZSDB010000012.1:0-1901 GCA_045530975.1 Eubacteriales bacterium | reverse complement strand
ACCATTAACTGCAAATTTGGAGGTGGGGTAGGCAACGCCTGCGGGCTGACCTGTTATACTAACCATAGAGGAGGTATTCAAAATAACACCGTCACCTCTTTTGGACATAATCTCTACGGCCACTCTGCAGGTGTTGAAAATGCCTTTTACATTAAGGTCCATTACTTTTTCGAACAATTCTTCGGTATAATCTGTAAACGGAGTGCTTTCGGATATTCCGGCATTGTTAACCAAAATATCCAGATCGCCAAATTCTTCTGTTACTTTTTGAAATGCGGCACGAACATCGTCAAGCTTGCTCAGATTGGGGCAGATACCCCCGATTTTGCTTTCAGGAAATTCTTCCTTCAGCTTAAGAACAGCTTTATCTGCATTTGCTTGGTTACTGGCGGCAACTATTACAGTAGCGCCTTCCTTTAAAAATGCTCTGGCAGTTGCAAAACCAATACCTCTGCTTCCGCCCGTTATAATTGCAACCTTGTTCTGTAATCTCATAAATGTCACTCCTAACCTATCTGTTTTTTACCATAATATCATATTATCAAGACATTGTCAACAATTATTCTTATTAAGAATGATTTTTATTATAGTCAAGCGCATCCGCATATTAAAGCTTTTTGTTGTTGCCTTTTTCGTTTTGTTATGCTATAATACCGCAAAATAAAAGCAAAGAGGGTGCCTTATGACCACCTACGAGATTATAGCGCAGACTATCGGTATTGTCGCAATGACAATAAACGTTTTTTCGTTCCAGCAAAAGGAACAGCGCAAGCTTATAATAATGCAGTTTTTCGGTGCGTCGCTGTTTGCCGTAAATATGTTTATGATAAACGCTGTTGTTGGCGGACTTTTAAACCTTATTGGCGCTTTCCGTGCAATAGTTTATTCAAATAAGCAAAAACTCCACGCCGATAATAAGCTTTGGTTAGTATTTTTTATTTTACTTTATGCGGCGTCTTACGTTCTTTCTTTTACGGTGTTCGGCAAAGACCCTTCTGTAAAAAATCTTGTTGTCGAAATTCTACCCATCGTCGGTATGGTTGCATCTAACCTTGGCTTTTGCTTTAAGGATGCCAAAACTGTACGTAAGCTGGGGCTTATAAGCTCGCCCTCGTGGCTTATATACAATATCGTCAACTTTGCCCTTGGCGGTATAATATGCGAGATACTTTGCTTCTCGTCAATAATAATCGGCATTATAAGATTAGATATAAAACGTAAAAACGAATATTAATTTCAATTTTTATGTTTGTTAAGATTGACAAATTTTCGTATTGATAGTAAAATGCAAGCAAAGTATTTAGGAGATGCTGATTATGACACCTAAAGATTATGTAATAACAAAAATCGAAGGCGAATATGCATATCTGTGCGAGATTGGGAATGAGTCGGCAGGAGACCTTTTTGTTGCGCTCTTTCTCTTACCGCCCGGAGTGGATGTGGGCACGAAATTGCATTATGAAATGCTGGAATATACAATCGTTGAATAAAAGCAAAAAAATCATATAATCGGTTATTAAATTGTTGAAAACAGCGCATTTGTGTGTTATAATGTCGCTGTCGATTATATATTTACCGTGGAGGTTTTTTATGAGCATACGTATAGGTATTTTTGGATACGGCAACCTCGGCAGAGGGGTTGAGTCTGCTATCCGTCAGAATAAAGATATGGAGCTTGTGGCGGTTTTCACACGTCGTGCTCCCGAAACAGTAAAAATCAACACCGAAGGTGTCAAGGTTTGTCACGTTGATGATGTCTGCAATTTTGTAAACGATATCGATGTTATGATTCTTTGTGGAGGAAGTGCAAAGGATTTGCCTGTTCAAACTCCCGAATTGGCAAAGTATTTCAATGTGATTGATAGCTTCGATACACATGCACGTATTCCCGAGCACTTTGC